>SHAI01000123.1 GCA_004213235.1 Parvularculaceae bacterium | reverse complement strand
ATCTGAAGCAGATCGTCGACTTTTTTGTGTGTGAATGAAAATGTCGTTGACGGGCCGCCTTGAGTGTCCTGGCGGCGGGCGGCCGCACTCGCATTTGGCTCAAGAGTGACCTCGGTGGAACTTTCATGCGCTACTATCCGCAAAAGTGCCGCTGCACCTTGCCATTCTATCCAGCGTATCGTCTGGTCGGGGTCGTTGAGTCGAAACCCCTTGATTGTTGTCCATGGGTCCTGGAAATCGGCGTGTGTCTCAATCGCGTCTGACTCCATGGCGCAGACCACTGCCGCGATCGCGAAATTATCAATATCGCGGTTTGGGAATAAGTCCGCATTATACTGATCGATAAAACGCGTTGACACATCGCCTTCGATAAAAGCCGGGTGCGCGGCCAGCATGTGGAGAAAGCTGGCATTTGTCTCTAACCCGGCGACCCGTGTGTGTGATAAAGCGACACGCAAGCGGGAAAGAGCTTCACGCCTGTCCGTACCGTGAACGATGATCTTTGCAATCATGGGGTCGTAAAAAGGCGTAATTGATTGACCTTGCGTGACACCTGAATCGATCCGGGCATAAGCGGCAGGCAAATCCAAACGGGATAGCGTACCAATCGACGGCGCAAAATCATTCGCCGGGTTTTCCGCATAAAGGCGCGCCTCGAAAGCATGGCCATTTTCGGTTATATCGCCCTGGGAAGCCGGTAATGGCTCGCCTGCGGCGACACGTATTTGCCACTCAACAAGATCAAAGCCGGTGATCATTTCAGACACCGGGTGTTCTACCTGAAGGCGGGTATTCATCTCCATGAAATATACTTCATCGCCGCCGTCATAGAGAAATTCGACCGTTCCCGCACCGCGATAGTCAACGGCTCTGCCTGCATCCACCCCGGCCTGCAATAGTTTTTCGCGGACATTAGCCGGCAGGCCCGGCGCTGGGGCCTCCTCGATGATTTTTTGATGCCGTCTTTGGACAGAGCAATCCCGCTCAAAGAAATGAACGACATTGCCGCGCCCATCGCCGAAGATCTGAACTTCAACATGGCGGGCGGTTTCGATATATTTTTCGATCAGTATTTGTGCATTACCGAAGGAAGAAGCCCCCTCGCGCGCGGCGGACTGGAGGGCGTCTGCCAGATCTTCTGCTCGGTCGACGCGGCGCATGCCCTTGCCGCCGCCGCCAGCTACGGCTTTCAAAAGAACCGGATAGCCAATGGCTTCAGCCTCAGCGGTAAATACCGAAAGAGATTGATCTTCCCCCTGATAGCCTGGTGTCACAGGAACGCCGGCGGCGGCCATTAGATCCTTTGCGGCGGATTTTGAGCCCATGGCGCGGATTGTCTTCGCGTCGGGGCCGATAAATACAATTCCCGCAGCGTGAAGGGCATCAGCGAAGGCGGCGTTTTCTGACAAAAACCCATATCCGGGGTGAATTGCCTGTGCGCCCGTGCGCTGTGCGGCCTCAATGATGCGATCTGCTATGAGATAACTTTCTGCCGCGGCTGCGCCACCAATGTGAACCGCCTCATCGCACGCCAACACGTGGGGCGCGCCCATATCCGCATCGGAATAAACCGCGACAGTCTGTATACCCATCTTATGGGCTGTTCGTGCTACGCGTAAGGCAATTTCACCGCGGTTAGCGATTAGAATTTTTTTGAACATCACGCACTTTCTTCATCACTCTTGGCAGGCTTGCATCCAGGTCAAGAAAATTCATCACAGGTCGTATTTCGTTCCTGAAATGCGGATTATGTGTCCTTGATCCAATTAGGTTTTCGCTTGTTTAAAAACGCGTCGATGCCTTCTTTACCCTCTGGCGTGGCACGTATGTGCGCGATCCTGTTGGCCGTATCTTCGAGGAGTGATTTATCAATCTGTTTAGAGTCAACAGCATTTATCAGGGATTTCGTGGCTGCCTGCGCGGCCGGGCCGCCGACGAGTAAATCACTCAGGGTTGCGTCCAGTGTCGCATTTAACTGCGCGGGCATTGCGACCATGTGAACAAGGCCAATGCGTTTGGCGGTCTCTGCATCAAACCGTTCGCCGGTTAAAAACCAGCGGCGAGCTTCCTGGGCGCTTATCGCTTTCACAACAAAGGGGGAGATGACCGCCGGGATCAAACCCAGGCGTACTTCAGAAAGGGCGAAAAAGGCGTCCTCCGATGCGATGGAGATATCGCATGCGGCGACCAGGCCGACACCGCCACCAAAAGCCGGGCCGTTCACCAGCGCCACGACCGGTTTTGCACAATTGTTGATACCGTGAAGCATGTAGGCAAGGCGTCGCGCATCGTCGCGGTTTTCTTCCGCAGACGCACTGCCTGCGCGCTGCATCATGTTCAGATCGGCGCCGCCTGAGAATATTTTGCCGGCCCCGGTTATCACAATTGCCCGTACATTATCGTCGGACCCGTAGCGGCCCATGGCATCGCAGATGGCGTCTATCATTTCTTCATTGAACGCATTGCGGACTTCGGGCCGGTTCATGGTCAGTGTTACGACACCATTTGTATCGATGCTGATCAAAAGGGTTTGGCTCATGATCGTTTCCTTTTCTCGCGCCAGGTTCCTTTGAGTAATCAAAGCGTAAGCGCGCAGTTGTTACATTCTAAAGACGCCAAAGCGGGTATCTTCAATCGGGGCATTGAGGCTTGCCGAAATGCACAGGCCAAGAACATCCCGCGTCTGCGCAGGGTCGATTACGCCATCGTCCCAGAGGCGTGCAGAAGAATAATAAGGTGATCCCTGACGTTCATAATCTTCGCGTATTTTTGCCTTGAATGCTTCTTCTTCTTGTTCGGGCCATTCCTGACCTGGTTTCAGCCCGTCTCGCCGCACCGTCGCCAGAACGCTTGCTGCCTGCTCCCCGCCCATGACGGATATGCGCGCATTGGGCCACATGAACAAAAACCGCGGGCTATAGGCGCGCCCGCACATGCCATAATTGCCCGCGCCGTAAGATCCACCAACGACAATGGTAAACTTTGGAACCCGGGCGGTTGATACCGCGGTGACGAGCTTGGCACCGTCCTTGGCGATACCGCCAGCTTCGGCGGATCTGCCAACCATGAAGCCGGTAATGTTCTGTAGAAAGACCAGGGGAATTTTACGTTGACTGCAAAGCTCTATGAAGTGCGCACCTTTTTGCGCGCTTTCGGAAAACAAAATGCCGTTATTCGCCAGGATGCCGACAGGATATCCATGTAAATGGGCAAAGCCGGTGACAAGGGTAGACCCGTAAAGTGGTTTAAACTCATCAAATATCGATGCATCGACGATCCGCGCAATTAATTCCCGTGCGTCATAGGGTTTTCGTGCGTCATGTTCGACGACGCCATAAATTTCTTCTGTCGCATATGCCGGCGGGGCAGGGCTGATCACTGAAAGCGCGCCAAGCTTTCGCCAGTTCAATCGCGAGATGATCTGGCGGGCGAGCCCTAAGGCATGGTCATCATCTTCGGCCAGATGATCAGCGACACCGCTTTCGCGGGTATGGACATCACCGCCGCCAAGGTCTTCAGCACTGACCACTTCGCCGGTTGCTGCTTTCACCAAAGGAGGGCCACCTAGAAAAATGGTCCCCTGCCGACGGACAATGATGGCTTCATCTGACATGGCTGGCACATAGGCACCGCCCGCAGTACAACTGCCATGGACGACCGCGATTTGCGGAATGCCCGCAGCAGACATATTTGCCTGATTGTAAAAAATTCGTCCGAAATCATCCTTATCGGGGAAAACTTCATCCTGCATCGGCAGGAATGCGCCGCCTGATTCCACCAGATAAATGCATGGCAGCCTGTTTTCCTGCGCAATCTCCTGCGCACGCAGGTGCTTTTTTACCGTCATGGGGTGGTAGGTGCCGCCTTTGACGGTTGGGTCATTGGCGAGGATCATACATGTTGTACCAGCGACCTGGCCGACGCCAGCAACGGCACCGGCGGCATTGACGTCCTTTGTGTACATGTCCCAGGCGGCAAACGCGCCAATTTCAAGAAATGCAGATCCGGGATCGAGGAGGCGTTCCACCCTTTCGCGTGCCAATAGTTTCCCGCGCGCGCGGTGGCGTGCGGCTCGCTCCGGCCCGCCGCCGGCGGCGACTTGGGCGGTGTTTGCTTTGAGCTCATCAACAAGGATGCGCATGGCTGCTGCATTGGCAGCAAAACTGTCAGAATTCGGGCTGAGTTTCGACTGAATGACCGGCATACAGGGGAGTATCTTTCTGGCGTTTCCAACTTATGCGCTGGTGTAGCAGAATGCACTAACAAGAGAAACGCCCGGCGCTCATTTTACAATGGCCTTCCGGTGATGGTTTTGTGCAAAGCAAAAAGGGGCGTGCGCGCCAGGCCGCCGGAAAATGGCGTCAATTGGGGCATCAACCGGTTTGGCATGGCATCATATAGCCGGCACTAGCCGATCGGGGGGATGGCGATGGCCTCTAGCGCAGTGCGCAGCGGCCCCGGCAGCGCCGTTGGTCTGCGATTTTCCCGGTCCACATAGACATGGATAAAATGCCCCTCCGCCGCAGGCGTCTCTTGACCTGATGCGAAGACCGCAAGCTCATAACGAACGGATGACGTACCAATGCGCGCGACGCGCAGACCACCCTCTAGAGCCTGGGGAAAAGCGAGCGGCGAAAAATATCGACACCCGGTCTCCACGACGAGACCGATGACCGCGCCGCCATGAATATCCAGTGCGCCGCGTCCGATAAGGTAATCGTTTACGACCGTATCGAAATAAGAATAATAGGTAACATTATTCACATGTCCGTAAACGTCATTATCGGCCCACCTTGTTTGCAAAGGCGCAATGTGCGGATAGGCTGCGCGGGTTTCGGTTGAATTTGCCACGCCTTATAACACGTCAGCATACATGCGAAGCGCATCATCATAGGTCACTTCGCGGGGATTATTAACGAGCACGCGCTGTGCTTTCATCGCATCTTCCGCCATTCTGGGCAGGTCATTGTGCGAAACGCCAACATCGCTGAGGCGCCGCTCGATGCCAGTGGCGATGATAATCTCAACCAATTTTGCAATGAACGCCGTGCAGCGCGCTTCATCCGACCCCGCCATATCAGCACCAACACAAGATGCCAGTTCCGCATATTGGCTGGCCGCGTTTGGTGCATTGAATTTTAACACCGGCTCCAACATCAACGAATTGGAGAGGCCATGAGGCACGTGAAAAATACCGCCAAGGGGGTAGGCAAGGCCATGTACGGCACCAACGGGTGAATTTGCAAAGGCTTGACCGGCGAGCATTGCGCCAAGCAGCATGTTTGCGCGGGCATCCTTATCGTCTGGCGTCTCGCATGCGCGGACAATATTTGCCGATAGTAGGGATAGAGCCTCACGCGCAAGGGCATCGGATACTGGGTTTTTGCGATGAATATTCGTGTACGCCTCTATGGCGTGTACCATCGCATCAATGCCTGTCGCTGCGGTGACGTGGCGTGGCACACCCATGGTGACTTCCGGGTCCAGGACCGCCATGTCTGGATAGAGCGCATTATCAACAACGCCCATTTTCTCGTCTGTTTCCGTCGTGATAACCGAGATGGAGGTAACTTCAGAACCGGTGCCAGCGGTTGTCGGGGCGCACACCAGAGGGACATCGCGCCGGCCCACATTGTCCGTGCCATAAATTTCTTCCAGCGGTCTACCAGTATTCATCAGGGCAGCGACGATTTTCGCGGTATCCATTGAGGACCCACCGCCCACTGCGATAACGCCGTCAGCTTTGTGTGCCTCGCCTCTAGCTACCGCATCGCGCACCCTTTGTGCTGGCGGATCAGCTTCAACTTCGTCATAGACCAGAACATCAAGACCTGCCGCCTTTAAACTCTCGATCGCCGGCGGTGCGATCCCGGCGGCCATCAAGCCCGGGTCCGTCAGAAACATGGGGCGTTTCATCTGCCCAGACACTATCTCCCCAAGGCGTTTTGTAGAGCCATTTTCAAAAATGATTTCGGGTGTCGTGTGGAATGTAAAAGATTTCATGGTCTTGTCTCGATGTCTCCGGATAAGCACGATAGTACCGCAGGCGCTGTCATGCCATACTGGCTGACAGTGGCATTTGCTTCGGAGACAAAAAAAGAGTTTGGCGTGGTTCTCAGAATCCCGCGGCGTCAACGCGCTGGTTTATGGATAGCCCGCCCGGTCACGCTATGCTGACGCCAGCCGCGATGGTCGCCAGGGAAATGCATGCGCCGAGCGTCAGTCGCTTTCTGAGATGCGCGTACCAGCCCGGCAGGCCATTAGCCGCGACCGCTTCAAGGTCGATCTTGAGGAGGTAAATGAAAACCGCGATCATCAAAACGCAGCGTTGCGGGATATAATTGAAACTAAGCACTAAGCCAGCAGTTTCGCTCAGGCCAAGGGGAAGTGCGGCCAACCACGCGATGAGACTTGCGATCATGCCTGGTAAAAGTGCCCGGTCAGCGGGGCGCCCTGAAACAATCAACCCGCCAGCCCCCATGCCCGCCATATAACTGGCGATGATTGCGCTATAGACGGTGCCGATTATTGCGGCCATGTTTGGTGTGGCTTCGGGCATTGCCAAAACCCCGATGGCCGACGCAACAAAGGGGGCAAGGCCCGCATAGCCAAGGCGAGTTAGTTCTTTTTGACGCATAAACAGTAAGCCTGCTGCTGGTCACGTTAGTTTAGTCCGACGGTCTTGCGCCGCGAAGGGGCAGTGGCAGATGGTTAAACCGCCGGGCGTTCATTCGCCACTGGATCTGGGGTTTGCGCGATCCAGCTAGTAACTTCTGCATCGATTCTGCTGCGTTCACTGGAGGTAAGGCCGCCGCCAAGTCCCGTGGCAAGCTCATCAGCCTGTGTGTCACCATTCCGCGCGGCGACGGAATACCAGAAATAGGCCTTGCTGCGGTCCTTGATGCCAAACTGGTCTTCTTCTCCCGCTGGATGATAGCTGGCACCCAGATTAAATTGTGAGTCTAACAGGCCAAGATTGGCCGACTTTTCAAACCAGGAGACCGACGCGATCAGATCCGATGGACCACCCTCGCCACGCGATGTCATGACACCCAAGCGGTGCATGGCGAGCACATTGCCGCCGTTTGCGGCGCGCCGATACCAGGTGCGGGCCTGTGTGAGGTCCTGCTCAAGGATCTGCCCAAGTTTACGCATCTCACCAAGCTGAAGCTGTGCCGGTGGGTGGCCGAGGTCAGCGGCCCGTTCGATTTCGCGGATTGCAGCTCTTTGTTGCCCGTTGTCCAGCGCGGCGTTGAGCGCGCGTATGGCATTGTCAAACACTGCCCGTGGGTCGACCGGCACGGCAGGTTGCTCGACATCATTCGCGCGCGGTATTGTTATTTCGGGCTGCTGCTGCGGGTTCACCCCAGCCAGGATGGCCTGATCACCCAATAAAGCGTCCTTAATCAAGAAACCAAAGGTCGTCAGTGACAGAACTATGCCGGCCCCAAGGGCGACCAATACGGGGCGCGACGCGATACCGGAGAGGAACCGCCGGCCGGATTCCATCGCGCTTGGCGCATCTTCAATGGCGTCTAGGTCTGACTGATTTCCGGCGCGTTCTGCGTGTAATTCAGACGGTACACCGACGCCCATGCCCAAGCTGTCAAAGTTTTCATCTTCGTCGTCAGCGCCGATTTCGGCCTGCGCGGCCGCGAGGCGTTTGCGCTTGATTTTTGCCTGCAATACCGCGCGTTGGCGCGGCGTTAATCTACGTTT
>SHAI01000122.1 GCA_004213235.1 Parvularculaceae bacterium | reverse complement strand
CGCCAGCGGTCTCATCGCCCGCGAAAAAGCGGTTCAGATCGCCAGTGACACCGTTATAATCGCCCAGGATGAACCAGGCGACATTGTTCAATATGTGATGAAGCCCGGTAACGATCAGGACGCGATTCAAAACGCCATATATGAAAAGTCCGACCTCACCAGCACCGACGACACCGCGACTAAAGGCGTCCATTGCGCCTTCTATAGCTGGCCAGCCAAATCCGAAAATTGCAGCCACAACAACGCCTGCGCATCCCGCCGCAATAGGTACGAAACGGCGCCCACCGAAAAACGCCAAAAACTCAGGAAGCTTGATGTTATTGTACCGATTATACAAGAAACCAGCGATCAGTCCCGAGATAATGCCGACAGGCACGCTCAGTTTCCCGATTGCCCGCTCCTTGAACGCTGCTTCTGCCAGCCCCTCAGCACCATCGACGAAATTTGCCGCAACTTCAGGCGGGACGGAAATTAATGTCTGCGCGCCGTGCGTTGCCACGAGATATCCCACAAGCCCAGCAAGACCTGCGGCACCGTGATTTTCTTTGGCGAAGCCAACGGCAACACCGATTGCGAATAAAAGGCCGAGATTGGAAAAAATTGCCCCCCCTGCGGCCGCGACAAACGGAATGTCGAGCAAGTCGGGCTGACCAAAACGAAGCAAGAGGCCAGCAACGGGCAAAACCGCAATCGGCAACATCAATGTCCGGCCTAGCTGCTGGACACCTGTCATAACCTTCGCCATTCCTATTATCTCCTCACGTCCAATCTTCCAGATGTGACCATTCTGCACGAACAAACTCGCGCACTTCCTCAGGTGAGGACAGATTGATAGCTTGTCCAGCAGCGTTTTGGCAGGCTTTATAATTCACGGTACGGAGAAAAGCCTTTACCTCTGGCAGTCTCGCCGCGGTTGACGATAGTTCTTTTACGCCAAGGCCGATCAAAAGGGGCGCGGCCACCAGATCGCATGCCGAAGCGCCGCACACGCCGACCCATTTCCCGTGAGCTGCACCGGCATCGGCCGTCGCTTTTATCATTCGCAAAACGGCGGGATGCAACGTGTCCATTCGCGGGGCAAGCGTCGCGCTCATACGGTCAATCGCCAAGACATATTGGGTTAGATCATTCGTGCCGATCGAAAAAAAGTCGGCTTCCTTTGCAAGCGTGTCAGCAAGCACGGCGGACGCTGGGGTTTCAATCATGACGCCAAGAGATACAGGCTCAACAACACCAAGTTCTGAGCACGCTTCATCAAGGATTTTGCGCGCCTGGGTCATTTCCGTGAGGGAAATGATCATCGGCAGCATTATGCGAACGGGTCCTGCAGACTTTACGCTTAAAATGGCGCGGAACTGCGTTTTTAAAAGATCAGGGTACTGCAAGGATATTCTGACGCCGCGTAACCCCAGCGCCGGGTTCTCTTCCTGCGGGAGGTCAATGAATGGAACAGGCTTGTCGCCACCGATATCGAGCGTCCGAATCACAAGCGGTCGACCGCCAAGCCCATCGGCGATCGCTTGATATTCTTCACGCTGCTCATCTTCACTTGGCGGCGTCTGGCGACCAAGAAACAGAAATTCACTGCGCAGCAGACCGCAACCTTCTGCGCCAAGCCTGACGGCATCCCCTGCCTCGGCGCTGGAACCAAGATTGGCAAAAATCTCGATTCTTTCACCGTCTGCGGTACGACAAGGTTCAGACGAAGATGCGCGTGCTACCGCCTGGTTGAGACGACGATTAACAATTGCCTTTTCTATAGCGTCGACTTTATCGGGTTTGGGTGCGACATGGGCCACGCCCCGATCCGCTTCAAGAATAAGTTCCGTCCCATTGGGAATGGTCAACACTCGCGGCCCCACCGCCACAAGCGCCGGCACGCCCTTATCGGCCGCAAGGATGGAGACATGCGCGGTCGGACCACCGCTAGCTGTGCACAGACCACCGATCCCCGCCGCAGCAAGACGAATGAACTGCGACGGCAACAATTCATCGGCCACAACAATATCACCAGCGGCAAACTCTTGGTCCGTATCACATTTGCCCAAAAGAGCGCTGAGCACCTGCACCTCAAGGTCCCGAATGTCAGCAGCGCGCTCGGCCATACGCGCATCACCCAAGCCGATCAAAGTCTCTTCTTGTCCGCGCGAGGCCTCTCGCCACGCAAAAGCGGCGCTTTTACCATCTGCAATCAACCTATTGGCAGCTTCCGTCAGGGCCGGATCATCAAGCAGCGCAAGATGTGCATTCAAGATTTCTTCTTGTTGTTCACCGCCAGCTGACGCCGCGTGTTCAAGGGTTCGGCGAACATCACCTATCGCCTTTGCTAATTCCGCGCGTTCTTGATCCGGTGATGCCCCTTGCTCAGGAATGTCGGCGGAAAATTCCGTGAGCTGAAAAACCTTCCCCATGACCAACCCAGACGCGCCAGTGACGCCGCTTAAAACACCGGTTCCATCAAGGGCGACTGGTTCAATTTTAACACGCGCCACTGTTGATGCCCTGGACATCTTGCCCGGTTCGGGCATGGGGGCTGGTTCTTCGCCAAGCCCGGCTTTTATCTCTTCCGACAGACACGAGACAGCCGCATGGGCATCCGGTCCGACCGCGGAAATGACGATTTCATCGCCCAGCTGAGCGCCGAGCCCCATCATCGAGACAACACTGCGCGCGCTCATCACGCGGCTGCCTTTCGCCACCGAAACTTCAGCGTTAAATTTCTTGGCGGCTTCAACCAGGCGCGCCGCGGGTCGAGCATGAAGGCCATGGGCCAATGGCAGCAGGATACGAACGTCGGCCGTTTGCGCTGATGTGACAGGTGCCGACACATCGGTGTCGCCGGTACGCGAACTAACCTCCATAATGAAATCACCGCTCGAAACGGCACCATCATCGATGCGGCGGACAATATCGAAATCGTCACCATTGGCGATAACAACCGGGGTCAGCAGGCTCTTCGCGCTATTTGCGAGAAGGTCAATGTCGAACGAGATCAGCAAATCGCCGAGCTCCACGCGCTGCCCCTCGCGTACCCGGACATCAAATCCGCGCCCCTCAAGTGCCACAGTCTCGATGCCCACATGGATGAGAATTTTTGCGCCATTTGCCGCGCCAAGCGTCACCGCATGTTTGGTTCGCGCAATGGAGATAACTTCTCCTGCGCAGGGAGCCCGCAATTCCCCTTCCATAGGGTCAAACAGAAGACCATCCCCGATAATACGGCCAGAAAAGACAGGATCAGGCGCCTCATCAAGGGATCCAATCCACCCTTTTCCGGGTGCCTTTATTATGCATTTGGTCAAGGAGCCGCTCCTTTGCCTGAATGGAATTCACACCGATCGCATATTCTAAGCATGAACCGACATTTCGAATTCGCCCATACCACCGGCCTGTCGCGATAAACGACGGGTCAGTGGTTCAGCGACATTAACAATACCAGTGAAGTACCTTTTTGCGATTATCACATCCTAAAAAGCTCTATTTAAAGGGGTTATGCCTAATTTTGCGCAATAATAAAATACCAATACAATACTTTTTGGGTTTATTTTCATAAATTGGTATTATATGATTGCCGTCGAATTAAAGGTGCCGAGGAATCGGCGGACATTAGAAAATTGGACGTCGCAGTGTCGATAGCGCAGCGTGGTGATGCAGCAGCATTCGATCAACAGGACCAAAGGGTATAGAGGCTGAGACGGTGCTAACGGTAACCAAAGGACAGAGCAGCCGGGGAACGCTGATGTTCGACGAGGCAGCGGAATCCGGCGACGCCGTGCGGCGTCAACTCAGCGAAAATGTCGACCAAATCGCCCGCATTGGTGCGCGACTTCGCGATCGCCCGCCAGTTGCTGCGGTCACGGTCGGCCGCGGCAGTTCCGACCACGCAGCTGTATTCGCCAAATACCTTCTGGAGACGCGACAGGGCGTTCTTACAAGCCCATCGGGCCTTTCTGTTACATCCTTATACAAATCTTCGCTCAGGCTCGACAACACATTATGCATCGCAGTTTCGCAATCCGGTAAAAGTCCAGACCTTGTCTCCGCCGTTAAGGGGATGCGTCAATCGGGCGCCTTTGTTGTTGCACTTGTCAATGCTGAAGATTCTCCGCTCGCGGAAAATGCCGATGAAACAATCCCTCTCCGCGCCGGACCAGAAATCAGCGTCGCTGCTACAAAGTCTTATATTACCGCTCTTTCGACGATCGCGCAGCTCATTGCCCACTGGGGCCAAGAACAACAACTCTTGCAAGAAATTGAAAAACTACCCGATCAGCTAAACACCGCTTGGGAATTGGATTGGTCAGCCGCCAGCGACGCTTTTGCCTCAGAAACTAGCATGTTTGTGCTCGGCCGGGGCCTGGGCTATGGCCTCGCCCGCGAGGCCGCCCTCAAATTCAAGGAAACCTGCTCGCTCCATGCAGAGGCTTATTCGGCGGCAGAAGTATTGCATGGCCCGGCAGCACTAATCGCTGAGGGTTTTCCAATTCTGGCGTTCATGCAAAATGATGAAACATCCAGGAGTACGTCGGATACGCTTCTTAGTTTGGCCGCGCGTGGTGCCAATGTGTTTACCGCCGGCCTGAGCGGCCCATTGGTCACAGAACTGCCTACACTCAAAGCACACCCGGTCTTGCAGCCAATTTTGATGGCGCAAAGTTTTTATAAGATGGTCAACACAACCGCGCTTGCCCGCGGGCGCGACCCCGATCGGCCACCTAACCTCGCAAAAATAACGGAAACAGTGTGATGAAAACTGCACTGATTAATGGCCGGGTCTTTGTTGACGGTAAGTTTGTATCGGACCGTGCTGTCATCATTGAAAACGGCTTGATCAAGGCCGTCGCCCCGATCGAAGACGCCAGCGAAATCGCGGCCGTTCATGATTTAAAAGGTGCCCTGCTCGCCCCAGGTTTTATAGATATCCAGGTCAATGGCGGCGGCGGATATCTTTTCAATGACGCGCCCACGGTTGACACCATAAGAGAAATTGGCCGCACGCACCGTAATTACGGCACAACTGGATTTCTACCGACGCTTATCAGTGATGATCTGGATGTTATCGAAAGGGCAATAAAGGCCGTTGACGACGCCATCAAAATTGGCGTTCCTGGTGTTTTAGGCATTCACATCGAAGGCCCCTTTTTGAGCACGGACCGGAAAGGCGTTCATGATCCGTATAAATTTCGTCGCCTGAACAAAGACCATATTCCGCTTCTCACATCACTGAAGCACGGTAAAACGCTTGTTACGATAGCTCCGGAAAATGCCCATCCAGGGTTGATCTCCATGCTGCGCGATCGCGGCGTGATCGTCTCGGCTGGACATACAAATGCAGATTACGCAATGGCCTGTGATGCACTTCAACGTGGCGTTACCGGTTTCACGCACCTGTTTAATGCCATGTCCCCAATCACCAGTCGCGAGCCTGGAGTGGTGGGGGCGGCGTTAGAACATCAAAAAAGCTGGTGCGGTATTATTGTTGATGGCCGCCACGTTTCGCCAACATCGTTGAACCTTGCGCTTCGTTGTAAGCCCGCTGATAAATTCATCCTCGTGACGGACGCAATGCCAACAGTTGGCATGACGGAGAAAGCTTTTTCCCTTCAAGGACGGAGTATCACGGTAAAGGATGGCGTGTGCGTCGCTGATAATGGCACGCTGGCCGGCTCCGACCTCGACATGGCACAGGCAGTACGAAATGCTTATGATCTTCTAGATGTCGACCTGCCCCAAGCGCTTAACATGGCGTCGCAAAATCCAGCTGCATTTCTTGGTCTGCAATCAGAATACGGCGCAATTGCGCCGGGCCATCGGGCCAGTCTCGTAGCGCTCGACGAAACTCTTCAAACTGTCGAAACATGGATTGACGGCGATAAATCGTACGCGGCACCAGCCAGCGGCTCATACGTTTCCAATATCGCGCAGTTTCCAATCGACCGAAGACAACGGCCGTGACTGAAAAGGCACCGGGACTATAGCATTAGCCACGGGGAGAGGGGAAATGCCAATCCGATATGCCATCAAGATATCACACTGGTTCGTAGAGGCCTTCAAACTTTAATATGTCTACTGAACAAATTGGTAGAGCCGGATTGAGCAAAAAGGGTCATGAGGCTTATTTTTCGTGAATTTGATGATAGGTCAACGCTGGTGGGCGTGCTTGCGGACGAGATCTCTCAGCATCTCAAACGCGCGATATCCCTGCGCAATCGCGCCAGTTTAGTTGCCACCGGCGGGACAACTGTGCCGCCACTTTATCGCCGTTTGCGACAAACGCACCTCGCCTGGGGGCAGGTCAACATTGCGCTATCGGATGAACGATGGTCCGATCACAGTGCGGACAGCAGCAATTTCAATCTTGTTTCGAGCGAATTACTGAAGGAACACGCCGCCGCGGCCACATTAATTCCCCTAAGGGGCGAGGCTGAAACACCTGAAGAAGCAATACTTGCAGCTCACAAAGAACTCGGTCAACTGAATTTTCCTTTTGATATTACCCTCCTTGGAATGGGCGCTGATATGCATGCCGCCTCTCTCCTGCCCGATGCGCCAGGTGTACGGGACGGCTTGGATCGACAGTCCAGGGATCGCGTTTGTAAAATTGGTCCTATCGATGGCGCTGCAGACGCCTCGATAAGAATGTCACTCACGCTACCGACAATCCTGGCGTCCAGGGTAATTTATATTATGATTACAGGAGCGGAAAAGCGCGCAGCATACGAAATGGCGCTCTCCAGCGATGAACCTATCAAGGCACCGGTCAGCGCGATTTTGAAACAATCCGTAACGCCTGTATATGTTTATTGGGCACCATGAGAAATAATCATGATACCTATTAAATGGTATATTGATTCTGTTAGTAATTGGATCATCAAGCGAGGCTGGAAGCTTCATACAAGATACCCCTCGCTGCCGATAAAAATCCAAAAAAAATACAGAAAAGAAGAAACAGGACGGGGGTTTCGCGCCTTGCAGAAAACAAACGTAACCCCTGGCCAAACGTCACCCCTGATTGAGCGGGCCGACCTCACGAATGAACCCGAGCGCCGTGCGGCAATGTTGCGGCGCGACCAAAAGGAGACAGTACGATGACGGCAAGATCTATTTTTGGTGCGCTGTTTGCGGCCTTTATTTTCGCCGCCTGCAGCGGCGGAAACGCTCCGGAAACGCATGAAGACTCGGCGCAAGACCTCGTCGACCGCATAACGCAATCTCTTGATATCACCTATCGGGTTGCAGCCAACAAAAACAATGAGCCTTGCGCCCTCGCGAATGGCGCAGAATACGTCGGTGCTGTGTGTTATGAGGGGGAGATAACACTGTCGGCGAAAGATGACATCACAGGCCGCGATTGGGCAATTTTTTTCAGCCAGGTTGAGCCTGTTGCCGAAGTGCACTCCGATGAGTTTGAGTTAGTTCATATCAACGGCGATTTACATCGTATTCAACCAACAGATGCTTTCAGGGGATTTCAGCCTGGCGAAGAAAAAACAGTCAGCTTCATCGTACGCGGTCAGGTACTGACCGAAGCCAAGCTGATGCCCAACTATTACGTCGCGACTAAGAACGCCCAAGCCAAAATCATCAATAATACAAAGATCAAGATCGACGATGAAACAGGTTTGGCAACCAAGCCTCACATTAAGGCAATTACCGGTGCGGACGAACACTTCAAAAGAAGCAAGAACGATCTCACACCTTTGGCGACCGCCAGCTATCTCTTCGAGCAGAGCAAG
>SHAI01000121.1 GCA_004213235.1 Parvularculaceae bacterium | reverse complement strand
TCGATACAGATATTACGGCACAGTTTCAGCGATGCAGAAAGCTGCGTCGAAAACTGGCCAAAGCAAAAAAACCGGACCTTTGTGCGGTCGCATCTCGCATCGCGGGTTTAACCAATCCGGTCAATTATCCCCTCAAAATGCAACGCACCGGACGCCGTGATCGTCACCCCTATCCTTGCTTATCCGCAAGCTTCGCCCACCCGCTCAAGGGCCTTGGTCACACCGCGAAGAGATAGCACGTAATTCGTTGCATTGCCGCGACTGGAGACCGCGCTCACCCGCATGTCCGATCCCCGGCGCATGGCTGAAATAAGACTTCTCTCTCGGGCGTTTTCCTCAATGAAAGCTTCATTTTCAGAAGAGAACATTTGCCACTTCTCTGAACCGATACGAATCGTCGGGACCGGTTTGTCCTGAAGATTATAGCCGGTCATCAGGCTCGGCTGGAAGGTCGCCGCACCAGATTTCCAGCTGGCCACCAAAAAGAAGATGTTGCCGTGACGCACGGACTTTGGCGACTTGTCCTTCGCCTCCGTTGCTGCAAAGCAGATTTTGTCGCCATCAACATCGCGCACAAATACGCTCCAGTCGCGATAGGTCGCGATCGCCGTCGGTTCAGCGGCCATCGCCGCCGATTGGCTGGCTAAAAGCCCTGCCACTGAAACGATCCCGAGGGTGAGAGATTTAAACATGGAATCCATCAAACTAACTCCCTGACAAGCATTTCTTTAAAACCCCCTCGCGGACACCACATTCCAAACCTGTTCGCAAGAGGCACGCAACCAAATATCCCTGCGACCGCGCTAGTGAATTGCGCATTGCAGCGCGCTGCGCCATAAGAGCGCCAAATTCCGCCACAACATGGAGCCACAGATGATACCTGGACAGGATACGCTCAAGGTAAAGAAAACCCTAACCGCTGGGGGCAAGTCTTACACAATCTTCAGTCTTAACGCTGCCGAAGCGCATATTGGCGACATTTCGCGCCTGCCTTTCTCCTTAAAAGTCCTGCTTGAAAATCTGTTACGGTTCGAAGATGGCCGTTCTGTGAGCGTCGATGACGTGAAAGCGTTCGGCGATTGGCTGGCGAACGGCAGGACAAAGCGCGAGATCGCTTATCGTCCCGCGCGGGTGCTGATGCAGGACTTTACCGGCGTGCCCGCTGTTGTTGACCTGGCCGCCATGCGCGACGCGATGAAGTCCCTCGGCGAGGACCCGGAAAAAATCAATCCGTTAGCGCCCGTTGACCTGGTCATCGACCACTCGGTGATGGTCGATTATTTTGGCGGGGCCGGCGCATTCAAAAAGAATGTCGACCGGGAATATCAACGCAATGGCGAGCGCTACCAGTTCCTGAAATGGGGCCAGAAGGCGTTCGATAACTTCCGGGTTGTGCCGCCAGGAACCGGCATTTGCCACCAGGTGAACCTGGAGTATCTCTCGCAAACCGTATGGACGGCGGACTATCAAGGCGACACCTATGCCTATCCCGATACGCTTGTGGGTACGGACAGCCACACCACAATGGTCAATGGCCTGTCGGTTCTTGGCTGGGGTGTCGGCGGTATCGAAGCCGAAGCGGCCATGCTGGGCCAGCCGATTTCAATGCTGATCCCGGAAGTCATTGGTTTCAAAATGTCCGGCAAATTGCCCGAAGGCGCTACGGCGACCGACCTTGTATTGACGGTCACGCAGATGCTGCGCGCGAAGGGCGTTGTCGGCAAATTTGTCGAATTCTACGGCCCAGGCCTTGATCACCTGTCCCTGGAAGATCAGGCGACCATCTCCAATATGGCACCGGAATATGGCGCAACCTGCGGCTTTTTCCCCATCGACGAGGAAGCGATCCGCTATCTGAAAGCTACCGGGCGCAATCCTGACCGCGTGGCCCTGGTCGAAGCTTATGCCAAGGAACAGGGCATGTGGCGGGATGCCTCGACACCCGATCCTGTTTTCACCGACACGCTTGAGCTGGATCTTGCGTCGATCAAGCCGTCGCTGGCGGGACCAAAACGCCCGCAGGATCGTGTTGTCCTGGAAGATATGCCGACAAACTTCGCCACCGCCCTCGACCAGGAATATGGCCTGGCGGACGAGGCGAGCAAGCGCGTTGATGTCGACGGCGAGCCGTTCACCATCGGCCAGGGGGATGTTGCCATCGCGGCAATTACGTCGTGCACCAACACGTCGAATCCATCGGTGTTGATCGCAGCGGGACTTGTCGCCCGCAACGCACGAGCCAAAGGACTGAAGGTGAAGCCATGGGTAAAAACATCCCTTGCCCCCGGCTCCCAGGTCGTCACCGACTATCTGAACAGCGCGGGCCTGCAGGATGACCTCGATCATCTTGGCTTCAACCTCGTTGGCTATGGCTGCACAACCTGTATCGGCAATTCCGGCCCCCTTCCGCCGGCAATTTCCAAAGCCGTGAACGAGAACAATCTCGCCGTGGCGAGCGTTCTTTCCGGTAACCGAAACTTCGAAGGCCGTGTTAGTCCGGATGTGCGGGCGAACTACCTTGCCTCACCGCCACTTGTGGTCGCCTACGCCATCGCCGGTTCCGTCAATGTCAATCTTGCAACTGACCCCATCGGTCAGGATACCGATGGCAATGACGTGTTCCTGCGCGATATCTGGCCAACCAATCACGAAATTGCCGACATCGTTCGGGCAAATGTCACCCCGGAAATGTTCGCCAGTCGTTATGCCGACGTCTTTAAAGGCGATGAGCAATGGCAAGCCATCGATACAGCCGACGGCCAGACCTATAATTGGCCAGCGTCAACCTATGTGGCGAACCCACCATATTTCCAGGGCATGAAGCTGGAACCGGAGGCCATCAAACCAATCGACAGTGCACGGATACTTGCCCTGTTCAACGACTCCATCACGACCGACCATATTTCACCAGCGGGCTCGATCAAAGATGATGGGCCCGCGGGCGAATATCTTAAATCGCACCAGGTGCCGGTATCGGAGTTCAACTCCTTCGGGGCGCGCCGTGGCAATCATGATGTGATGATGCGCGGCACGTTTGCAAACATCCGCATCAAGAACCAAATGCTTGATGGCGTGGAAGGTGGGTACACCAAACATGTTCCGTCGGGCGAACAACAGGCAATTTATGATGCGGCCATGCGTTATAAAGAAGCTGGCGCGCCGCTTGTCGTTCTCGCCGGCAAAGAGTACGGCACTGGCTCATCGCGTGATTGGGCGGCAAAAGGCACCATCCTGCTTGGCGTGCGCGCGGTAATCGCAGAAAGCTTTGAGCGCATCCACCGTTCCAACCTGGTTGGCATGGGCGTTCTACCATTACAGTTCAAAGATGGTGATAGCTGGGCGTCGCTGGGTCTTTCGGGTGATGAAGAAATCACCATCGCCGGCATTGAAAACCTTGAGCCGCGTCAGGACGTTGGCGTAACAATCAAGTTCGCTGACGGATCAACAAAGGAAATATCTGTGCTCGCGCGGATCGATACCGCTGATGAACTGGATTATTTCAAAAATGGCGGCATCTTGCATTACGTCATTCGCAAGCTCGCCGCTTAATCCCGGCACGAATTTAAACTGCTGCAAAAACGGCGACCCGTGGGTCGCCGTTTTTTTGTTCTTTGACGCCTGGAATAAGTCGATGGCGGATATTTCCGCCAATCTTACAAGAGCGTTTTCCTTAGCATGACCGCCCTTCGTCAGCTTGCCATGAAAGCCTCTGCATCCAACGCCATCACAGGTTCAGCGCCTGATTTGATCTTGGCAAGGTGAGAAGATTTTTCCGGCAGGATACGGGCCAAGAAATATTTACCGGTGATCAGCTTATTCTCAAAGAATACCGTGTCACCGCCCTCTCCACGACGCTCGATCGCTGCTTTTGCAAGCTGCGCCCATCCATGCGCCAGGCATACCAGGCCGAAAAGATGCAGATAATCGGTCGACGCAGCACCTGCATTGTCCGGGTTCTGAAACGCGTTCTGCATCAGCCAGGCTGTAGCGTCGGCCAAATCAGCCTTGGCGGATGTAAGCCCTTCAACAAACGGCTTCAATTCCTCATTACCCTGATTGTCACTGACGAATTGATCGATATCGGCAAAGAACGCCTGGATCGCCCGACCACCATTCTTTGGCAGTTTACGACCAACGAGATCAAGCGCCTGAATGCCGTTAGCGCCCTCATAGATCATGGCGATGCGCGCATCGCGGACAAATTGTTCCATACCCCATTCCTGGGTATAGCCTGACCCACCAAGGACCTGCAATGCCGTCGAGGCGTGATCAAAACCCTTATCGGTAAGATAGGCTTTGAGCACCGGTGTCATCAAACCAAGATAATCGTCAGCCTTTACCTTGGTCTCATCATCTTCTGACTTGTGTTCCAGGTCGGCCTGCAAGGCAGACCAGTAAAGCCATGCCCGTCCCCCCTCCAGGGTCGCGCGCTGATCCATCAGCATCCGGCGCACATCCGGATGAACAATGATCGGGTCAGCTTGTTTTTCCGGCGCTTTTGGTCCCGTGAGCGCGCGGCCCTGAATACGGTCGTTCGCATAGGCTGCGGCATTTTGGTATGAAATTTCTGACGCAGCCAGACCTTGCACCGCAGTACCAAGGCGCGCTTCGTTCATCATGACGAACATCGCCGCAAGGCCTTTGTTCTCCTCGCCGACAAGCCAACCGGTCGCTTCGTCATAATTCATGACGCAAGTGGCATTGCCATGAATGCCCATTTTTTCCTCCAGGCCGCCACATTGCAGCTTGTTCCGCTCCCCCAGAGAACCATCATCATTGACGAGGTATTTCGGCACAACGAATAATGAAATTCCTTTGACACCCTCAGGGGCACCTTCAATCCGTGCCAGGACGAGGTGGACGACATTATCGACCATGTCGTGCTCACCAGCGGAAATCCAAATCTTCTGACCGGAGATTTTGTAGGAGCCATCGCCTTGGGGGGCTGCCTTGGTGCGCAGCATGCCTAGATCCGTCCCGCAATGGGGTTCGGTCAGGTTCATTGTTCCTCCCCATTCGCCGGAAATGATCTTCGGCAGATAGGTTTGTTTTTGTTCGTCGCTGCCATGGGCGTGCAGCGCGTTTGCGGCCGCCAGCGCAAGTCCGGGATACATGATGAACGCGTGATTACAGGCGGAGAACATCTCCTGCACCGCGATCGCCAAAACATGGGGTAGCCCCTGGCCGCCATATTCCGGGTCAAAGGACAACCCACCCCAGCCACCTTCACGATATTGCCCGTAGGCCTCCTTGAACCCTGTCGGTGTTGTCACGCTCGCGTCATCGGGATTTAATTTGCAGCCTTCTTTGTCGCCGACCTTGTTCAACGGATGGAGCACGTTCGCCGCGAGCTTGCCGCCCTCCTCCAGGATCGCCGTAATGACGTCTTCTGGCGCATCAGAAAACCCGGGCAGGTTCGAATATTTTGAAACTTGCAAAACGTCATTCAACACAAAATTCATGTCTTTGACGGGCGGTGTGTAGGTTGTCATGGCGAACTCTCTTCCAAAGCTGGTTTTCCACTGAGGGCGAGCTCGCACCCTGGTCAACGAGGTTGGTCCCGAAACAATCAAGACCTGCTGGCAGGAAGGGGCAAGCTCACCCCGGCATCAACGCAATTTCATCTCTAAAATTGACCCGCAGCGCGTCAGTTTCAAGCAACTTGTGCAGCGCAAAGCAGTACACTGCGTCGCACCACTGTTTGTGCCGTTCTTGAGGAAAACTAGTTTATCTCGAGCGCTTTGCGTCTGCTGCGAAGCAGCTTACGCAAGAAATTAGGAGATTATTAACATCTTCCGAATCTGCCTAAGTTTTGAGTGATTTATTACAAGAACCCTCAATAGTCGGTGACCCAAAGATGAAACCCACGGCCCCTTGGAGCGTCAAAGGTATTGATCGTGACGCTCGCGAAGCGGCAAAGGAAGCGGCGCGGCGCGAGGGCCTGACACTCGGCGAGTGGTTCAATCGGGTTATTGAAATCGCCGGGCAAGGCGAAGGTGGTTTGGACAAATTTGCCGGATCACTCGATACAGACAGCATAAAAGTCAAAGACTTGGCAATCATTGTCGGGCAACTCGGGGAGAGAATCGCAAAGGCGCAGGCGGCGAGCACCGAACAGGGGGCTGATTTTAGCCGCAATGTTGGTGGCATGGTTGAAAGAGTTCAGCGCCTGGAGCAAACCAGTTCCCGAAATCTGAAAATTGAACAAACGCTGATTCGTTTGGCTGAAGCTGATCAAGCTCGGGTCAAATCACTCAAGGCGCTTGAGACCGCGATTGTGCAGATTGCGGACCAGTTCAATAAGTCTCAACAAGCTCATGCGACCCGTTTTGGCGACACCGACAAGCGCCTTACCGAGATTGCGGAAAAGCTGTCGACTGCCAAAATTGAGAGTGCAGAACCATCGGCGTTGGGTACGTTAAAGACGGCAGTTGACCAGCTGGCAAAACGCGTTGCGTCTGTTGAGACTGCTGCGGCGGAGGCGACGGCGCTTCGCGAGGACGCCGCGTCATCGACAAATCCCTCTTTCGTTGCGCAGACCGAAAAGCGTCTGCGAATCTTAGGCAACGAGATCAGGCGAGGTGGCGAACAAAACCGCGTCCTGGAAAAATCAATTGCTAAATTGGCCGCACACATTGAGGCGGCGGAACGCCGAAGTGCGGTTGGCGTTGACAAAGTTACACAGACGATCACCGGGTTGAAGCAAGAGCTCTCCGGGCGTCAGCAAATGCAAGATTCAGGTCGCCAGGAATTAGAGGCCGCCCTTGCATCACTTACCGACACGACCGACCGACGTTTGAGCGGTTTGCAAACAGCCATTGACGAGTTGGCTGATCAGCTCCGCACAGGACAGGATGAAGCTGGAACATCTCAACGGCAAATTCCGGCCAAACGGGCGCGCATAGCAACGCCCGATGCCGGGATGTTTGCGGACACCAAGCGCAAGGGCGCTATGGTGGAAGATGATGATAACCAACCCATCGCTGGAGACGCGACCGATCCAATAACAGCGCTGGCCCAGGAACTCGAACGACTTGAAGAACTCAGTGATGGCCCGGAAAATCGCGATAAAGAAAATCGCGATAAAATCGACGAAGACACCGGCAAACCAGCCATCGCAAGTGATAAAGCCGAGCGTGATATAGGCGCACCTGACGCAGGTGAAGATGACGACTGGTACGGTCTTTTCTCGCTCGTTGACAGGGATGATGATGGGGACGAGGCTGGCGAAGATGAACAAGCTGGGCCGGACGCCGAAAGCGCAAACCCGGCGCTGCAATCTCCGGACAGCAAACCAGGATATGATTCACACCCGAACTCATTACCTGGAGCTATAACGCACGCGGCTGATACTTCGACAAACGCCGCACTATCCACATCGCCAGGTGCCGCTGACGAAATTTCGCGGGGATCTCAAAACGGCCTTGATGACATCATGGCCGAGCTGGATGCCCTTGGATTTAGCAGCGACGATACCGATGCGAATAGCGGACATGAAACCGTCGACGTGGACGAAGCCTTAGTCGATGATGACTTCGACTTGACGAAGCCGAAGGCGGATCCGCTCGATGAACTTCCATCCCATGGCAATACTGGCAATGACGATGATGACAGCACCGCGCCAGAGGTGTCTGCGGCGGTAGATACACCGCAGCCGTTGGAAGAAGCGCAAAAACGTAGATTAACGCCGCGCCAACGCGCGGTATTGCAGGCAAAAATCAAGCGCAAACGCCTCGCGGCCGCGCAGGCCGAAATCGGCGCTGACGACGAAGATGAAAACTTTGACAGCTTGGGC
>SHAI01000120.1 GCA_004213235.1 Parvularculaceae bacterium | reverse complement strand
GCCCTGGCAGACACCACTCAATCGGGCAATTTCCCACCCGTCATGCTTGATCCGGTGGATTTTCTGGCAATCTACGAGCAGAACCGCGCCCGAAATGGCAGCGCACCATCAATCGCGCAGACCCCGTAAAGACACCATCATGACCTCGTAGACATCCGGCGCACGTACCGCTCAAAGCCCCTAAAGAAACTAACTCGTTTCTGTTACGTTTCTTTTTGCCCAAACGCTTTCATCGCCCAGTTCCGCGATGAAAGCCGCGTGGGCGACGGCCTCTTCTGATGTCTGAAGTGAGGCAAGCTTTGTCGGGCGCTGCCTTGCAGGCTTGCGCTGGCGCGCTGCAGCAGCGCGCGCTTCGGACTGGTCGAGGTCGAGGCCTGCCTGCGCGCCGCCGGTGAGTTCGATATATACCGCCGCAAGAAGGCGGGAATCCAACAGCGCCCCGTGGCCATCTTTCTCGCGCATCGCCGTATCAACGCCAAAACGCGAACACAAGGCGTCCAGACTGGCCGGTGCGCCGGGAAACTTTCGACGCGCCATGTGAAGCGTATCGACCAAGACATTTTCGAGAACCGGCATGCCCGCCGCACGCAATTCGTCGTTTAGAAATGGCAAGTCAAACGCTTTACCATTGTGGGCAACCAACTCAGCATCACCAATAAACTCAACGAAAGCGCGGGCCACGCTGGCGTCGGTGAACAGAGGATATTTTTTCAAAAAGCCATAGGTCAGGCCATGAACATCAACAGCACCTTGAGGCACTTCGCGTTCCGGGTTCACATAAGTGTGAAAGGTTTTGCCGGTAATCGCACCGCGCACCATTTCCACCCCGCCGATCTCAACGATTCGATGGCCCTCATCGAACCGGAACCCGGTGGTTTCCAAGTCAAAAACAATTTGCCGCATAACGGGGCTGAGTTTAACGCGCTTTGACGGTCAAAAGGAACGCCGGGCTAAGCGCGAGTTTTCAACAAGAACGCAGTCAACCAGCATAGCCAGACGCACAAGACTATGTCCGCGGCGCATCGTCTCCGTAAATGGCACTTTTAACGAGCACGCCCAAATCCGCGTTCTGGAATGGCTTCTGGATAAATCTAGCATCCTCGGTCGCATCCAATTGTTCGCGGACCGCTGCTTCGGCATAGCCGGACATGAATATGACTGCCGCACCGAGGTCATGTTTTTCGCGCGCCTGTGCAATCATGGTCGGACCGTCGATTTCCGGCATCATGATATCGCTGATGACAAGATCAAATTCAGCGTCTTCTTCGAGGAGCTCAAGGGCATCGCACCCATCGTCGGCAACCACAACTTCATAGCCGGCCTTTTGCAGCGTGCGTTTGACAACCAGTCGAACACCCGGCTCATCCTCCACGACGAGAATTCGTCCGGCACCAGAATAATCAACATCTTTTGCAGGGGGCGGTGGCGGCGCTATCGCCGGCATGACACCCTCTTCTTCGCCCTCATGCGCGGGAAGATATATGCAAAATTGGGCACCACCCTCATCCCGATTGGACACGGTAATTGCGCCGCCCATCTGGCCAATTACGCCCTGAACCGCCGATAGACCAAGCCCGGTGCCTTTACCTTCCTCCTTCGTGGTGAAGAAGGGGTCAAAAATCTTGGTAATGATCTCTTTTGGGATGCCTGGGCCGCTATCCTTGACCGTGATTAACAGATGGTCTTGATCTCTCAGATTCGGCACATCGATATTCGCCATTTCCGCCTGTGGCAGATATCTGGTTTCGATCTTCACATCGCCGCCATTTGGTGCCATCGCGTCTCGCGCATTCACCGCGAGGTTCATGAGTGCATTTTCAAACTGATTACGATCGATCTTCACCAGCGGCAGGCTTCGACCGTTTTCCAATTCCAGACGAACATTTTCCCCCACAGCGCGGTCAAGGAAGCGGGAGAAATCCACCAGAAGATCTGTAATTGAAAGAACACGCCCCGAGAGGGTCTGCTTTCTGGAATAGGCCAGCAATTGCCGCGTCAAATTCGCAGCGCGTTGTGCGTTCTGGCGGATCTGAACCAGATCTTCATATGCCGGGTCGCCTGCGGGGTGACTGATGAGAAGATCTTCACAACTGGAGAGGACAACCTGCAGCAGATTGTTGAAATCATGCGCCACTTCGCCAGCGATGTTTCCGATGGCTTTTAGTTTTTGATCCTGAAAATGATCTTCCTGCATTCGCTTCTGTTCAGTAATTTCAACCGTATACAGAAGGGTTCGCTTCACACCATAGCCGCCGCGACGACGGCGTATGGGTCGCGCATAGATGGAAAACGTCCGCGCACTCTTCTTTTCACCATCAACCATTATGATGGCATCGACAGGGCGGGGCAGGGCGTTTGATGTTTTACGGCGCGCTTCTGCCGCGAGTTCACTAATGGCCTCGCTTGGCAGGCAACGCGACAGGGTTGTCATTTTTTTTGCCGAGGCAAAGGAGTCCCAAAAGGCTGCATTCGCTTCTATTATTTTTGCATCGCGATTTAACTCGCCCTGGACAATAGCAACGCCGAAGGGTGCGTCTGCGACCTCACCGGCGACGGAATCAGAGGTTGTTTCCTGCTTATCAAAGACGTCCTCAGCGAGGCGAACATAAACGAACCCCTCACCGACACCGGCGCGGCGGAACGCGGAAAACTTACCCTCCGCTATGCGGTCCCCCTCAATGCGAAGGCGCGCTTTTTCTTCAACGCCATCACACTTCCAAAGGTGCGCAGCAAGGTCGGCCGTCTCACCAAGAACAATATCGCCGAGGGCGGCGGGGCCAGCTTCATTACCAAATCGCGCGCGCGCTGCTTTATTCGACCAGGCAATGCGTCCGCCGCGATCAATGGCTAATATCGGATCTGGCGCAGCCGCAAAGGCTTCACTGAGCGTGTCCTGCGGCTGGGTTTCGGCGGTTAATTCCCTTATTCGCCAGCTCGCGAAGGGCTGGCCCGCATTTATTGGCTTCACGGCGACTTCAAAACGCCGTTGTACACCACCGTCGGAAGTGCCCATGCGTTGAAAGACGATTTCCTGTCTTACCCCGCCTGTCTTTGCCGCACGGCAAAGCTTGTAGATTTTCGCTGCGTCAGCGCCCTGTTCAGAGAACAAACGATCAATCCGCGGCGGAAGATCGTGATTGTTGATGACCCCTGCCCCCTCTGCAAGGCGGACATATGCGCCATTGGCATACACGACCACGCCATCGGGCCGGGTAATCAATCGCGCATCCCCGTCACCTTCAAGAACCAGTTCGGCAATGCCCAATCCATCCAATGCGTTCAGATCAGCCAGCCTGGCGGGATCGTCGAGCATATCCCGGCCGCGCTGCACCTTCGGGATGCGGCGCGCTTCATTGGAAAAAAACCGCGCAATCAAATCCGGACGGGATACGCCAACAACGATGAAGCCTGCCGCGATCAAGACGCCTGTGGCGCTGAGCGCCGCCAATGGATCAACACCGCTATAGACAAGTAGATAAAAGGCACTGGCAATGGCGATGACCAATCCGCCCCACAGGAACAGCAGGGTGATAAATTGCAATAAGCGCGCCTTTGGGGCATCGCCCGTTTTCTCTGCGCGTTGTTCTGTCTTATGTTCTGCCGCCTTTAACATTGCCGCAACGTCATCAGGCGATGGCGGGCGAGGCGGAACGTCCTTCGCGGACCCAACCGCTTCGTTCGGTAGCACCCCATCAATGGGCACCTCTACCGGGTTATGGGCCTGGCCCCCGCCGGGCGCGTTTTCTCCGGCAACCGTGTCATCACCTTGCCCGCCCAAAACACCATCGGCGCGCGCGTCACCACTGGTTTCGAGCTGGGACATTATGGCGGCACCACCGGCCGACTCTTTTGAGACGCTCATTTTTCCTCGCAACGTGCGATGGCGCGCCACATGAAAACACGCCAATACTCGCTGCAATCGTGGGCTGCTTCGTTGCCGTACGCCAGTGGGAAAAAGGCCTACTGGCCGGATCTCGCGGCGCCCATGGTGCCCCGCTGACAAACAATACCCGGGCTTCAGGCGGCTTTCTCGTCCAGCCCTTCATTTTCCGGAATTGCGCGCAGGACATTGCCTAATTTTTCCTGCTCGAATTGATCGGTAAAGTCATTACCAGACCAGACCTCGACGCCAGCAATATTGACCGAGGCAACGACACCATCAGAGCGATTGACCAATTGCTCGTGATCGAAGAGCGCGCGATGGATGCGCACGGTATGCTTCTCTCCATCATGCTGGCGCAGCGCTGCCGGATTGATCAAAATAAAGTCAGCTTGCGCACCTGGGTCCAGTCGTCCCGCGTCCACACCAAACACCGCCGCAGCGTCGTGCGTCAGGCGCTTGACCATAAACGCAACGCCATCGATTCCGCGCGTCTCATCAGCGGCTTTCAGTGCACGGAGATTGACATCATAAAACGCCAAATTCGTCAGATGGGCACCGGAATCTGCAAAGCCGGGAAGGAATGTCGGACTCATCGTAACCTTGCGTATCTTATCGATGTCCACATTGGCGCTTACCGTCGACCAAATCAGCGCTCGGTCATAGGTTTTGAATAAATGAAAAACAAAGTCCGCATCATCAGCGACGACTGGAAAACCATCAAATGCCTGGCGTTCAGAGTCATTTTTAGCGCCCTCGCGCGTCGTCTGATAGGTTTTCAGGCGTGCAAAGATATCTGCAAAACTATCCCCGGCCCAGCCTTCTACCGGCACCTGCTCGACCGTCATTTCAGAAATATCGCGCCGCAAGGCGAGGTCTTCAATCCGTAAAAACCGCTTGATACGGTCTAATCCGTAACCTGATTTACCAATGCGCCACATGTCCTTGAACCTGGCCTCAAACGCCGGGTCCGCATAAAGTGCTGCCCGCCCTGCATCATCTTCCAGGTCAAGCATCATCAATTCACGCAAGGCCGGTGCCTCTTCAGCCAAAGGCGATACAGGCCCATCGCTGAACACCTTAAACCGGGCACAAAGGCTTTGAAGATAGAATTGGCCCTTGACGATTGGCGAGTTTAAAATCCGGGCCAATGTATAGGCACTGCGAATGATATTTCGGTTTGAGTGCAGATCAAGCGCCGCGACAGCCGTGATTTTCAACGCCTTTTTATAGAAACGACCACTTGTCAGCAAAAATGTCCGGAACACTTTTAATGGGTTATCGGTCGGCGGTGTGGCCTGCCATACGCGGCCATAACGGCGAACAACATCCGTCAGGCGCTTCAATTCTTTAAAACCCGCATATTGGGATGGGATACGTTTTTCCCGGTTCGGATCATTTGCGAGATAGTGAAACGGCAAATTATCCGATGAAAAGCCAGCATACCCTTCAGTCATGCCCTTTTCGAGAAGCCGTTCCATTTCCCGCAATTCCCCTTCATTTGGATCACGCGAGACAGAGGGGGTAACCCCCATCGCCGCAATCCGGAGCATGGAATAAGGGATCATCGGCACGACATTAGGACCAAGCTTCAATGTGTCCAGATGGGCCAAATAGTCGCCAGAGTCAGACCATGTCACCTTGTCGGCGATCCGTTTTAGTACCGGCTTTGGAATATTCTCTACACGTGCAAAACAATCAACAATCGGATCATCGCCATCATCGCGCTGGGCACCAAAGGCAAGCCCGAGCGAACAATTTGCCACCACAACCGTTGTCGTGCCATGGCGTACAGATTCCGGCAGTCCCGGGCTTAACTCCAGTTCAAGATCATAGTGGGTGTGAATGTCCAAAAGGCCGGGCATCAACCATTGCCCCTCCGCATCGACCACATCTGCTGCGTCATCGTCAGGGAGTTCCCGCCCGATGGCCGCAACTTTACCATCGCGGATTGCCAGATCGCCTTTAAACGGGGCGGTGCCTGTTCCATCGAAAACGAGCGCGTTTTTTATCAGGCGGTCAAATTTCAGCTTACGCTGTGTCATTGCTTAAATCTCCGTGGCCGGTGAAGATATTTTGCGGCGTGTAGCCAACGCCAGCAAGTCACAATGGCAGCCGGAAGCTTGCGTTGAGGTCGCAGTAAAGCCGGTGGAAATGGGAACAAAGGTGCAATAGGATTTCGACATGCCCGCGGAACCATCGACACCCCCCAAGAATAACAAACGCCTTGGACTTGCCCTCAGCGCGGGCGCAGCGCGTGGATGGGCACATATTGGCGTTCTCCAGGCATTGGAGGAAATCAACGTAAAACCTGACCTGATTGCAGGGTGTTCCGTTGGCGCGCTTGTGGGCGGGGCATATCTTTGTGGGGCACTCCCGGCCTTTGAGCGTTGGGCGCGCGAGCTTGGCCCGCTCTCGGCGATCTCTGCATTTTCGCTCGCCATTGGCCCCGGCGGCCTGGTGAACAGCGCCGCCGCGTTTGAGGCGTTTCGCGAATATGATTGCGATATCAAAGACCTGCCCGTCGAGTTTGCCGCCGTTGCAGCAGACCTTGGCACCGGGGAGGAAATCTGGTTGCGAGACGGCTCTTTGGTTGACGCCCTGCGCGCTTCCAGCGCCATACCGGTCCTGTTTCATGCCGTGCGCCGGGATGATCGATGGCTGATTGATGGCGCGGTTGCCAACCCGACGCCGGTATCGCTCGCACGGACAATGGGAGCTGACGTCGTCATTGCTGTTGATTTGAATGCTGTCCCACGGGTCCTGGACAGGTTTAATCCACCACCCCCGAGCGTGCCGGCAATTATCCCGGCGCGCCAGGAACTGGAAGATGCCAGCCTCACGGCTGCGGTTCGGATGTTCATTGCCGATACCCAGAAAAGGGTTAGACAAGGGCTATCTCTGGCGAAAGCGCGGCATTTGTCGAAACCACAATTATTCGAAACGGCCTATGCTGCAGCAGATATTTTTCAGATGCATCTGGCGCGCGCGCGCCTGCACGCCGAGAGGCCAGATATCCTTCTTACGCCCGATATGCGCGACGCCATGCCGACTTCCTTTGACAGGGCAGATGAATTTATCGAGAAGGGATATCTCGCGGTGATGAATGCCGCAGCGGACATAAACGCGTTATTAGACCGGTAGCCAGCAATACAGATTTATTTTTCGCCGGTAGCGCGAGGGTTCACTGTATAACTATCGGCCTACAAACGGGCAATTATGATCAGATCGCGCCCACCAACCGCTTGACTGCGCCAGCTTCCTCGCCTCTGGTCTTAATGCCGAAAGCCAAGTCGAACGGAGATCGCCATGAACTTGCTGCGCAATATCACCCCTCTCCTCGCCGTTTCTGCGATTGTGTTTTTCGCAGCAGGTCCATCCACCAGCGCCAGGGCGTGTGAAGCGCACAGTGCTGGAGCGAACCAGGCACCGACAATGGGTTCACCGCGTCTGGTCTCAACCCGAAGTGCCAAAGATTTTGGAGCAACGCTCAACGCTTTGAAGGCCGCGATCGACACACGCGGCTTAAAGACTTTTGCCATCGTCGATCACGCTGCCGGTGCGGCTTCCATCAATATGGAATTACGGCCGACGACACTGATCATTTTTGGAAACCCCCGGGGCGGGACGCCAATCCTGCAACTCGATCAGCGTATGGGGATCGTCCTGCCACTGAAGGCAGTGGTTTACCAGGACAGTGCCGGCGACGTTCATGTGGCGACAACGGATATTGAAGCTGAGGCGGCCGCTTTCGACCTCCCGGAAGGTCCAGGCATCGCCCGCATATCGGGCGCATTGACCGCAATTCGGGCTGACGCTACCAAGCCATGAATGCTCATGATACGCATCATTGCGTATCTAGTGCTGCTTAAAAGAGCCCGAGAAATTTCTTACGGCGGGCACCTTTCAGCTTGCGATCCGCATTCGCCGCCATGAACGCACCATAGTCCTGTTCAGGGCGGCCTACCCGCCGTTCCGTCGCAGCGAGCG
>SHAI01000012.1 GCA_004213235.1 Parvularculaceae bacterium | reverse complement strand
GATGAGGGCGCGCTTTATGATATCGATATGGCGTTGCGGCCTTCCGGACGAGCTGGCCCCGTAGCCGTGAGCCTTAAGGCATTTGCCACATATTACGAAAAGGATGCCTGGACCTGGGAACGCATGGCGCTGACCAAGGCACGCGTTGTTGCCGGTGATCAAAACCTCACCAGCCGGGTCGGGGAGGCTATTAAAACAACGCTCACCAACCGAATAGAGGTCGAAAAACTCGTCTCAGATATCGTATCTATGCGTACGAAATTATACTCCGAGAAAAAGTCCGATGGCGTTTGGGATGTCAAACATATCACCGGCGGCTTGACTGATACAAGCTTCGCCTTGCAATTTCTTCAACTAAGAGCCGGGCATATTTTTGATTGGAATACTGCATACGCTCATGCGGAAAACGACGATTCGCGGCGCGATCTAGAAGAATTAGCGGACGCGGAAAAAACCTATTCGATTGTGTTGCAGACCATGCGCGCGGCATCTGGCCGACATGCCCCGACCACACCAGACAACCCGGCGCTTATGCAACGCCTGGTGGCGGCGCTTGGCGCGGCAAGCTTCGAAGAAGCTGAAATGCGCCTCGCTGAACAACAGGCGAGAACGGCGGCGACGTTCGCAAGAGTCGTTGGCGCCGCGGCGGCAAAAATAAGGGGCGAATAGTCGGCCGACGTCTTGATGAGATCATCATAAGTTTTCCATTATGCCTAAGATTGCTGGCCCCAAGATGACCGCGAAGAGAACTGGAAGAAAGAAAACAATCATCGGTACCGTGAGTTTTGGCGGGAGAGCTGCTGCTTTCTTTTCAGCTTGCTGCATTCGTGCTTCGCGACTGTCCGAAGCCAATACGCGCAAGCTTTGACCAAGCGGGGTTCCGTATCTCTCAGATTGAATAAGTGCCATTGTTGCCGCTTTAACGACCTCCAATCCCGTGCGTTCAGCAAGGTTCAAGAACGCACGACGCCGCTCCTCCAGATAGGAAAGCTCAGCGACCGTCAAACCCAACTCTTCCGCCAGCTCCGGGCTATTCAAGCCTACTTCAGCACTGACCTTATTCAGCGCCAATTCGATCGACATCCCGGATTCTACACAAATCAGAAGCAAGTCGAGCGCGTCCGGCCAGGCAAGCTGTATGGCTTCCTGGCGTTTTGCTTTGATGTTTTTCACATAGATGACCGGGATATAGGTACCGACCAGAAAGCCGAAAAGCGTGACGATAAGCTTTCCAAAGTCATCAATGTCGACGTCACCAAGTACATAGACATAGACAGCAACCAGGGCGGCCGTAAGAAACGGCATTCCAAACCGGGCAGCCATGAATACCACTACCGGCCTCTCGCCACGAAAACCCGCCTGAAACAAAGTTTTCTGCGCTTCACCTGCATCGAAAACCTCAAACAAACGCAGATTATCTGCAAGTGCTTTCAGCGGGCCTTGGGATGTATTGCGCAGATTAACCCGACTGTTGAAATTCTCGCGCTGTTGCCTTTTCAACTTTTCACGGTGATCGGCAACCCCGCGCATGCGCTGGCTCAATTTATCCCGCGTGATAAGTGACTGGATAATCGTATAAAATGTTGCGCCCGCCGCGCACGCGGCAAGCAGCGAAATTTGAAATTGGCGATCAGTGATCAGATCAACAATTCCGCCCATTGCCGCCCCCTAAACCTTGATCTGCATCATCTGGCGCATGACCAGAATGCCAAGGCAAAACCAAAACCCTGCAGCGCCCAGAATGTAATTTCCCTGGGTCGTGGCAAACAAAGGCTCCAAATATTCCGGGGACGCAATCTTTACCATGCACATGACGACGATAGGCAGGGAGCCGATGATTATTGCCGACGCCTTGGCTTCGGCCGCGAGTGCCTGGATCTTTCCGTGCAACATCTTGCGGCTACGTAACACGCTTGACAGATTGCCAAGCGCTTCGGCCAAATTACCGCCAGTTTGCTGCTGTATAAGCAAAACAATTTCGAAATATCGTACATCCGGTAGCGGCATTCTCTCATACATGCGATCGAGAACTTGTTCCAGCGACATGCCTAGCCTTATTCCCTCAGTTAACTGATGGAATTCTTCATTTATCGGGCTTGGTGACTCCTGTGCGATTATTTGAAGGCATTCATTGATCGGGTAGCCAGATTTCACACCACGGACAATAATATCAATTGCGTTTGCAAATTCCGAAACGAATTTTTTCTGACGCCGCCGACGACACATTCCTATAATCCAGAGAGGCACGCCAAAACCGGCCACAACCATCGAGCAGATCGCAACGAATTTACCTTGCCCCGTGATAAGGACCAACGCACCAATGCTGAGACCAAAAATAAATGAGGCAATACAGAATTTTTCCTTAGATATATTCAATCCTGCTTGTTCTATTTTTTGCTCCAACGTGTAGGATTTATTTTTTTTCTCGTTGTTCTCCTCAAAGCGGGATAATGCTTCATTTAATTTTTTGCGCTTTTCTTTCTGGATTGACTCGGTAACTGCAACAGAACCCGAACGGCGCGCATTTTTCGACTTGTCTATTGAAGCAATTCGCTTTTTCGACTTCTGTTTGACCGTTGGTGGTGCGACGACGAGTGATGCAACCACGACGCAGACGACGATTAGTGCACCGATAAACAAAATACGCTGGTCCATTGCACTAAACCTATTCCGTCAACGCATCGAGCGCATCAGCCAGCTCTTGTTCGCGGCCATAGTATCGCACACGATCCCAGAATCCCGGACGCGCAATGCCAGTTGACCGGTGTCTACCGACGATATTCCCGTCGGCATCTTCGCCTTCTATTTCATAAACAAATAGATCCTGGGTGGTGATTGTATCGCCTTCAGTACCCAGCACCTCGGTAATACGCGTGATACGCCGTGACCCGTCTCGCAGACGCGCCGCCTGAATAACGACATCAATCGACCCAACGATCATTTCACGAATCGTCTTGGAAGGGAGATTATAACCGCCCATGGTGATCATTGACTCAACCCGCTGCAAGGCTTCGCGCGGACTGTTAGCGTGCAACGTTCCCATGGATCCATCATGACCAGTGTTCATTGCCTGCAGCAAGTCAAACGCTTCGGGACCACGAACCTCGCCAACAACTATTCTCTCTGGACGCATTCGCAGACAGTTTTTGACGAGATCTCGCATTGTGACCTCACCTTGACCCTCAAGGTTAGGCGGGCGTGTCTCCAGTCGGACGACATGAGGTTGCTGCAATTGAAGCTCAGCAGCATCCTCGCAGGTAATGACCCGTTCATCATGCTCAATAAAACCCGTCATGCAGTTCAGAAGTGTCGTTTTGCCCGACCCCGTACCACCTGATATCAACGTATTAATCCGGCATGCGCCAATAATCTCCAACACGGTCGCGCCGTTTGAAGAAATTGAACCGAAGTTGACGAGGTCTTCCATCGTCAGCTTGTCTTTCTTGAATTTGCGGATCGTCAGTGCCGCACCGTCAATCGACAATGGTGGCGAAATAACGTTGACACGCGACCCATCGGGCAATCGCGCATCACAAATTGGACTAGACTCGTCGACGCGACGCCCAACCTGACTCACAATCCGTTGACAGATGTTCATCAATTGGGAGTTATCTCGAAATCGGACATTCGTAAGCTGAATTTTACCACCAACCTCGATGAAGACGCGACTGGCACCATTGACCATAATGTCCGCGATATCATCCCTTGCCAGCAATGGTTCCAAGGGCCCATACCCCAAGATATCATTGCATATATCCTGCAGCATAGACTCTTGCTCAGCGATCGACATCTGGACATTCTTGATAGAAATTATCTCATTGACGATTTCACGAATTTCCTCAGCAGCGCTCTCAGAATCGAGTTGCGCCAGCTGTGATAGATCAATGGTATCAATCAGGGCATTGAAGATGGTCGACTTGATCTGAAAATATTCGTCCGAATGCCCCGCGACATCGACTCTCTCTATCTGCGCGGGCTCACGTGACGCTTTATGCTGACGATCCGGCTCGCCCGCTACCGCGTCTACTTCAGGCATTTTGACTTCTGACACAGGCGCTGTTGGCTGAACCATGTCACTGCTTTTACGTCCGAACATATTTTTTTACTTCTTGAAAAACTGCATTACGTCGAAGCTTTTACGTTTTCGCCCAATCGTCGCGCGCCCTAAGAGCATTTGTGAAAGCAAGGTCAGGCTTTGAACGGCCTTACTTCTAGGGCTGACCTCTGTAAGAGGTGTCGCATTCGTTGCCGCTGTGTGAAAAAGCTGGGGCTCCCAGTTAATGGTACAAATCGGATCAATACCCACATGCTCAGCGTATTGTTCAGGTTGTACAGTTGACGTACGCGGATCGTATTGATTGACAATAAGATAGGGTTTTGTATCGTTTGGTCTGGCTGATGTAATCGCGTCGACAATATTCTTAGTATTGCGAAAAGCGGCCAGGTCAGGCGTGGTCGTGATAACAATTTCATCTGCAGTTTGAAGCAAACGGCGTGACCAAATTGACCACAAATGCGGCATATCAATAATAATTGTCGGCGCCGAATTTCTTACAACATCAACTACGAGTTCGAATGCATTGTCATCGAGATCATAATCACGGTCCAGAAGATTGGGTGCGGTAAACAAACTCAACCGGTCCGTGTGCTTTTGCAACAAACGGTCAAGCAGAACATCGTCTAGCCTTTGAGGCGAAGCCAACGCCTCTAACAAGCCGGAGGTTGGGTCGTGCTCGAAATCAAGGCTCACCGTTCCAAACGGCAAATCGAAATCTACGATAACCGTATCGCTTTCCAATTCCTCGGCGGTACACCAACCGACATTATGAGCGATCGTCGATGAGCCAACACCGCCACGCGCACCCACAAAAGCGATCGTCTTTCCAATAGGCCCCGCGGCGGGATCAGCATAGAGGTTGGAAATTGCCTTAATCAATTGAAGCGGGCTACGTGGATTCACAACATAGTCACTAATGCCCTGGCGAATAAGCTCCCGATATAACGAGATATCGTTTACCGCCCCAATAATGATCACTTTGGTAGAAGCATCGCATACTTCTGCCAAAGCGCTGAGCTTGTTGATCAGTGTAGGTCCACCATCCAGCGTTTCCAGAATGATCAGATTGGGCGTCGCCCCAGTTTGAAAGTAATCAATAGCTTTCTCAATTCCCCCCATGTGCACCACAAGGTGGGTTTTTGACAGGCGCCGATCAATGGCGGCCCCTTCAAGCAGTCGCGTTGTCGCCGCTGTCTCACAAAAGGCATAAATGGTAATTCGAGGGACCGGAATATGTGCCGCGGCACCGTCCTCAATATAAGTAAATTCACTTTCCTGAAACGCGTTATATCCCGCTACGTTGTCGCCGCTGATCAGGTCATCCATTTGCGGTGCCGGATCAATTTCCGGTTCTGGATTATTGCCTTCCCAGCTCTCCTGTCCTCCCCCGACATTGGAAGTTTTTGTGGGATCAGTGCTGGAATGTCTTTGGGGTTTTCGGGTTTTATCCACACCGAATATACCGTCATCAAATCCAAGCTCGGATGCAATTAGTTCATCATCCGAAAAATCATCGAGATCATTTATGTCATACCCGTTGAGCGCTTCGAGTTCTTCCTGGGTGAGGTCATCGTCATACCATGCCCCACCATCACGGTTGTGCGGGTCTTGATCACGCCCAGGCACGGTCCGGGTGTTTGTGGATTTGCCCATGGTATTCTCCCTTCAATCCCGCTTTCAGCTGGATATGTCTCAGCTTATTCTGCGATCCGCGCCTCAATGGTTTGATCAGTCGCGGTAGATGTTTTTTTGCCCTCGCGGAACGCTCTGACGCTGCGTATTCGAATTGCTGAATCTGGCGATGTCATATCCGCTGGCGCGATCAGATCATGCGGATCGACTATCATCGCAGCGAGATTGTTTTGTGTTGCACAGCCAAAATTCGGTGAACGGAGATTTTTCCGATCACGTCTTCGCGTATCCGTCCAAACGCCACATGCACTTGGCGTCGCCACATAATGCGCATAGGTCAAAACGACATCGCGACCTGTTGCTTTCGCATAATTCGTTTTTTTGACCGCACCTGCCGTAACGCCAATCTCTTGAAGCGCACGCTCGACATTTCCAGCCATCAGGTGCGCATCCAAATGATCCTGAGGGGCTATGATCATAAGTGGTCCGTGCCCCTGGTTTAGGTATCCGTCGGCAAATGTCCGAAGTCTGACGTGATCAATATCGCTGAGCGTGCCACTCCCGGAAATTGGCGTAAGTATCAAAGTAACCATTTGCCGATCAACCGAAATAGGGTGTTGCTCCTGAATTGTCAGAGCATCTTCAGCACCGTTAATCGCGGTACCACAACCGCTCACAATGGCGAGGATAGCCATCATTGGCAAAAGTTTATCAAACGGTTTCCAAGTCATGCTCTTCCTAATCAAGAATAAATCCAAACGGCCCTTCGAGGGTTTTTTCTTCGACCCCAGCCCCGGCAAGTCCATAGGTTGCCGTAATCCGCCCCAGCAACTCCGCTTCGATATCACTTGCAGCAATGAACCCCTTCGCAGGGTCTGTAAGCTTGCTTTCATGGGTTGGTCCAACAATGTATGGCGTAGCAATAATTACCAATTCAGTTTCCGAATTTTGGTAATCCCGGCTACGGAATAGTTGCCCCAAAATCGGTATTTCTTTTAACTTCGGAATCCCCTCTACCATTTGCCTCATGTTTTCTTGTAGAAGACCGGCCATAACGAGACTTCCGCCAGAGGGTAATTCGACCGTTGTGTTTGCACTACGTACGGTAAAGGCGGGAATGTTGAGACCGTTATTGCTTATCGTTATTGGATCAGTCGCTGGAATGCCTGCTTCACGGCCCGCAATTGTACCGTTATCTATCAGGAATTGCGTGACATTCTGGGCCGTATCGATCAATCCATCGCCGTCGGAGTCAACAAGATCAAGCTGGTCTGGCGGGCCCGGAACCGCCGGCGTGCCAGGCAAAGTAATGGTACTGCCCGCAATGCTGAAGTTATTTGTGGGCGTTACTTCGCTTACTTCGGTGGAGACCTTTATGTTTATTCGCCCTTTATCCAGGACGAGCGGCGTGAAACCCAGTGCAACGCCAAACTTCTTGAACTCGATAGAAACGACATTGTCCACCTGGTTTACTGGGATCGGAAACTCCCCACCCGCGCGGAAGTTGGCCGACTCCCCCGATACAGCTGTTAGAGTTGGCTCAGCGAGAGTGCGCACAACGCCGATCTGCTCCAAGGCTTCAAAAGACACACCCAAGTTTGAGCCATTCGTGCCAAAATCACGAATCCCCTCGAACAAGAGACCTGACGCCGCCGCGCCGGCACCACCAAGGCCTGTCGCAGCGTTTATTGATGCATTCGACAACGCAGCCATCCCGTTTAAATCAACACCTAATTTTTTGACAACGGATCGTTGCATCTCAACAATCCGTACCTTGAGCATTACCTGCTCACGCTGACGGATGGAAAGCATTGGAATGACTTTGTCGTCGTCACCGGCGAAGCGAGAAGCGATATCCGCTGCAGTTGCTGCCTCAACACTGGAGCGCACTGATCCGCGAAGAACGATATTATCGTTTATGCCCTCAGCTGTTATACGGGCTTCGGGCATAAGTCGGGCCAAGAGATCATTCAAAGCGTCAACATCACGCTCGACCTGAATTTCGAGGTTGAGGACTTGACGCCCGTGAGCATCAAAGAAAAACGCGTTAGCTTGTCCAACCTCCCGGCCAAATAGATAAACCCGATTTGAAGAGCGCACCACAGCGTCAACAACGTTAGGCTGAGACAACAAAACGTCTGAAACGCCTTTGGGCAGATCCACAATTGCCGCCTTGTTTAAAGGTACCACAATATTGCTCGAATCATCGCCGCGCCCGCCGAGGTCAATAAAAGGTTCCGCTTGCCCTACACTAACAAAGCTAGAAAAGACCGCTATCGCGGCCAAGGTTCTTATCAGACTCTTGCAATACTCTCGCATTTTCTTGCTCATCGAAATTTCGCCTGGGGAAACTTCCCAGAACGTGTAGCGTGATGGCGGATAACCATCACGAACGGCCGTAGCGGATAACATCCACGCCCCGGCGACGGCGGTTTTTAATCGATCCTTCAGGCTCAAACACGCTACGCAGGACGAGCGTGATCGTCCCGTTGGAGCTTTGCGCAAGCATGAAATGTTCCGCATCTTTCGGAGAAAGTTCTATCGTTGCAGTGGCTCCGGCAATATGCGGCTTTTTGTTTGACTGTGTAAAATTATCATCTATCGCCAGAATTTTCACATCCTCTAAGAGGACATCAAGCGACGTCGCTCCAGTTATATTACTAATCTGTGTACGATAAATATCAACATGATCTCCCGGCAAAATAAATCCACCTGCGCCGGTTTCCACATTTATCCGTGTAGTAACTGCGCGCATACCCGGCTGCAAAAGTGTCGCCATCATGCCGGAATCGCCGGCGCGCGCCAATTTTGCTTCAATAATTGGCTCACCTTTTACAAACGGTCTTCTCGCAATTGCTTCCGAAAAATCTTTTTCATCCACCTCGTCGGAGGTAAGAAAGTTCCCTGATACAGCTTCTTTTGGCCAATCGACCCAACCAATTTTGCTTGATTTAAGCCGTTCGCCGCGCTCAATATTTTTTTCAGACACGAGAACACGAACAGTCGCCGTAGCAACTTGCGTAACAACGTTTACTGGTGGTTCCTCCGGCTGTTCCATTGCAAGAAAAAGGGCCACACCACCGGCGGCAACAGCAACCACCAGACCGATGATTCTGGATACATTCATTCCTTCCTCCTGCCTTAACCGTGAAGCAGTTCGCCTCTTGCCTAAGCAATATTAACGAAATAGGTCAAAAACCTATTAACCACCGTATTTGTCAGCCGCCGAACGCAAATTTGAAAAGTGGCGTTTCTGGAAACAGAAAAATTCCTCCAGCGGCAATGGCAACGCCGTAGGGAAGTTCATGTTGGTTTTGATGCATGCGCAGTAACCATTGAGCATGTGCGTAGACGGGCAGCGGGGGCGTTTTTCTAAATACGAGCAGAAAAATAGCCAGGAAACCGCCAGTAATCGCCGTCGCCATCAAGAATTCGGGAAAAGCGGCTAAGCCAACCCAAGGCGCAGTCGCGGCAAATAATTTCGCATCCCCGCCGCCGAAAAAACGCACGGCGAAGAGAACAAAACCTACAACCAGAACAGCACAACCAAGGAGCAATCCTTCCGCCAACAATTCTATTGGTGTTCCAAGTGATATTCCAGCTGCAATAAACCCAAAGAGAAGCACGCCAGATATCCAGTTGGGGATTTTAAAATCGTGAATATCTGTTGCAGCCGCGACCATTAAAGTGGCTGGAAAAATTGATAAAAACAGGAAAGTTAACATCTGGTATCACTCCGCTTTTTGCGAGTTAGCTCACGCTTCTTGTGCGGTAAGCGGATGATAGTTAACTGTGGTCAACTTAAAATATGGTTAGGGTCAAATTAAGCCATAAAAATACAAAATATTAAGTGTTAGATCTGTAATAGCCAAAAAAAAAGGGGTTTTACCCCTTTTATTGTTTTTCTACAGTGTCAATTTTAGGTATATTGTAATATGTTATATTACAGACGCAGCTGCATCGCCGCGCTCACCTCTAACTTACGACCCAGTATCACTTAACTCTGAACTCAATTCAGAGAAGTTATCATTGATCGTTGTGCCAAGGGTGCGAACGGTTCCAATTACAGCGACGCTGATAAGCGCTGCAATAAGGCCGTACTCTATAGCCGTGGCCCCACCCTCATCTTTAACAAACTTCTTTAAGAGAGCTTTCATCATCGACTCCTGAACTAACTGCTCACCTGTTACAAAGCGGAAAGCGACAGTGCCCCCCGCTGAAGCTCTTCTTTTCTAGAACGATCATCTTAAACATGGCTAAATAAAGAAGTTAAATTCGTTTTTACCGGTTTCCTTGCGCGTAGATGTGCCGTCGGGCACCGCATGCCGTCCATCTGATTATTATGAAACCCGTGGATCGCCGCACCTGACCATACCGTATGGGACTTTTTGCCCGAAAGATCTTGCTACCATCACTCAATCGACAATCAGCATATCCACCAATAAGAGCCCGGCGATCATACGCGCAGATGGTTTTTCAGAAATAAAGGTTAACGGATTTAATAGAATGAACCGACGGCCCCATAACTATATTCAACGGCATTAAAGCGTTATTGACGCGTTGCGCGTAAGACCTGGATGTCAGGACAAAGAGGCCAACATGCTACATTTAATCAAAGCTATTGGGACATTCTGCATCATATTGACGACTTTCCTCACCCAGACGCAGGCGGAAGAAATCTGGTTAACAACCGATTATGTCAAACCGTTCAAAACCAGCCAACCTGCCGACCAGATAATCATCGGAAATCCCGGAATTGCAGACGTCAGGGTACGCGATGAAAGTCACATTTTATTATATGGAATTTCTCCAGGCACGACCAATATGTTCATCCTTGATGAAAACGGCGATGTAATAAATGATCTTATTCTCCGTGTACGCGCGGTTGGCGATAACGTGGTTATATTTCAGCGCGGCATGGAAAGGACGACATATAATTGCATGATCGTGTGCGAACCAACTGTCACGATTGGCGATGGTTCGAGTTTTTCCAATGTCACAGAGCAGATCGAGAGGAGATCTCAGCAAATTGCCAACTCGCCAAACTAAAACCACGGCGCGGCGCGCAGAAGTCGGCATCTGCCTAAATTTAACCGCGCCGCACATATTATTCGGCCGATAGATTTATTTTCCTTCGAATTTATATATTCGCGGACGCTCGTGTGGATTTAACCGTTCACGACAGTATCGATCCAGTGATCGCGCAATTTTATGAGATGGTTCGATCCCGTGTGGCAAATGAATATACGCAATAAGTCGATCAAACCCACCTTCGTGTCGCCCAACAGAAATTTCACAGGATTCAACATGCTGATGTTCGGTCATGGTTGCAGCTATTTTTTCAGGAAAAACATTTACCGCACCAATCTGCACGGCACCATCGGTACGTCCGGCCAGTAAAAAGGATCGATCATTTCGCCAGTTGATTCGATCAATAAGTTCCAGTTCCCGCAAATCACCTGTCGGCATTTTTCGCGAGATTCCCTCGGTCGTTTTCTGAATGAATTCGAATAATCGAAAACTTTCGCTCGGCGAATCCCGCCAACCAATGATGCCAGTTTCCGTTGATCCGTATATCTCTCTTTGAGCTCCGAAACCGGATTGACGCATCTGAACTGAGAGATCGACATCCATCGGCTCGCCGAAATAGATACCCATGACATTATCCGGCGCTCTCGCACCTTCTTGCATTAAGTACCGCCATAGTGACGGGGTGGCCACAACAACATCGCCAAAAGAAAGCATATCAGCGAGTTGCTCCGGCGTCGTTCCGCGCCCGTCTATTCTCTCAATCTGCTGTAAAGTAGGTGCTAGAACCGTTAAAACAAACCCCAACAAGCTGTGGGGTCCAACAAGTGAAATAAGCCGTCGCCTGCCATAAATTAAGTTTGAAACGGCAGCCGCCTCTGCAAATATTTCGTCGGCCCCATGACGGTTGGACTGCGTGGCGCTATCACGGCCAGCCGCCGTAAACCTAAATCCTCGTGATTCTTCGCGCATTCGAATCGCAATAATCTGCGCCCAATCCCCAATTTTGTCCGCACCCGGATTCAAGCACGTAGCATCCGTCAATCCGAAAAACCCGGCGATGCGTGCAACGCATGCCGTTCTTTGCGGACCGCTCAGCGCCAAACCGCCATCACCAATAACAGTCTCAGGCGAAAGGGACGCAACGGTTAGGGAATCCATATGTTGCCGGAACCGCCAGCTCAATTCATCCGCAACAAGCGCCCCGACAATCGCTGCGGTATCTTTCGGCGCGATTTCAAAAGCCTTCATCCTAACAGACCCTCTCTAGTCGCATCGAACGAACAAATTACCGCGCGCTGATAATGTGCCTCTAAACGAGAGATTATTGACACCTGCGCGGTTGAACAAGAATTTTCGCCCGCGATATCTGATACGATTTTTATCTTCCGAATCCCCATTAAGCAATTCGTCGCGAACAACAACGCATCATGCAGCAATGATAGATTGAAAGGAGCAGCCACGACCTCTTCAAGGTCACCTACCAAAATATTGCGCACCACGCCGGGCAAAGCACCATCTTCGATGCGCGGGGTTAATGTCGTTCCATCTGGCAAAATGGCAAACAGGTTCGCAGCCGTCAAACCGGTGATATTGCCTTCTGGGTTTAACAATATCGCATCATCCGCACCTCTTTCATCAGCTGCGATACGCGCAAGCACGTTAACGCCATAGCTTCCACTATGCTTAAACGTTGTCAGCTTCGTCGATGTTCGTCGAACCTCATCATAAACAATACTGTGAACCGCACCGTGGGCGATAGGTTGATACGCTGCAAGCGTAATCGCAATTGTCGGTATCATGTCCGGCAAAACCTGAAGCCCCCGGCCACCACAACCGCGGCTCACAGTCACGCGCATCGCATAATAATCAGATGAGAGATTGTTCCGACTGATCAGTATTTTGATTATCTTCGCAATAGCTTTCACGTCGCGAAAGTCAAAATCTACCTGCATCTTCAATGCCCGGAGACCAACCATCAGGCGCGACACATGTTGCGGCCAAAATAACGGCACACCATCCTTGACCAGAACAGTCTCGAATACACTATCACCCAGGGTAAACCCTCTATCTGCAACGGATAAAGCATGTACCGCCGGAACGATCGCGCCACTTACCCATGCAACTTTTTCCTTACTGTCCTTAGCATTCATTTTTACACGACATCCATCGAGACAAAACGTTTTATAAGTGTGTGGCCCTGCGCGCTCAGCACAGATTCGGGATGAAACTGAACACCATAGAAGGGTTTAGAAACATGGCGTACCCCCATTAATTCTCCATCTTCACTCCAAGCACAGGGCAAGAGCTTTCCCTGCTCGGTTGGAAGCACAGAAATCAGGGAGTGATAGCGTCCGGCAGGAAATGGCGACACGAGATTAGAGAAAATACCCGTTCCGTCATGGCGAATCTGATCTGCCATACCATGAACCGGCATTTTGGCTTTCATCGTCCGACCACCAAAACATTCAACAAGGCACTGATGGCCCAGACAGACACCGAGAACCGGTATGGCTTCTTTTAAATCACTCAGCAGGTTCAGCAATTGCAGGCAAATTCCAGCCCCCTTCGGGGTACCAGGCCCCGGCGACAAAACAATATGTGTCGGTGACATTTTCAGAATTTCTTCCGGCGTTAGCGTATCATTTCGCACAATTTCAGTCTCTGCGCCGGCCAGCCGGAGATAGCGCCCAAGATTATGAACAAAAGAGTCATAGTTATCGATGACGATGATCATGCGCCGAAAGCATTCCCTAGCCGGAGCGGACCTAATATTCCCTGCGCCTTTGCAAGGCTTTCTTGATATTCAAGCTGCGGCACCGATTTGTATGTCACGCCGCCGCCGACCGCCGTCGTCATACGTTTTCCATCCGCATTAAGAACAAGCGTTCTGATCGCAACAGAGAACTCTGCGTCACCGCCATCATCGACATAACCGATCGCGCCGCAATATGGCCCTCTACCAACACCTTCAATAGATGCAATCGCCTGCATGGCGGCAATCTTCGGTGCCCCCGTAATTGAACCACATGGAAATAAACCCGCCAGGGCGTCAATTGCTCCTGCCCCTTCCCCGAGATATCCCGAGATTCGAGAAACGAGATGGTGTACGTTAGAATAGCTCTTGACCTTGCAAATATAATCTTCCTTCACACTTGTGTCGTTACATATCTTTGATAGGTCGTTACGCAGAAGGTCTGTAATCATTATATTTTCTGCGCGCTCTTTGGGATCTTCTATCAATTCGCGCGCTGCTGCTTTGTCGGCAACGGGATCAGGGTGACGCGGACGGGTTCCTTTTATGGGGTCTGTGATGATTTGCCGCCCGGAAGCCGTATTGCGGAGACGGAAGAAACGCTCTGGCGAGTTCGAAATAATAGACCCATCCTGCGTTCGCAGAACTGCACAGAATTTTGATGAACTCTGTTCCGTAATCGCATCAAACAAGTCACCATCATGAACAATATTTTCCGACTGCAGATATATCTGTTGTGAAATATTTACTTGATAAACTTCACCCAAAAGTATTCTTCGTCGCACTTCGGTGACAGCATCACAATATGATTGTTCAGAAAAGTTAGTCCCCTGAAGGGCGATTTTCGGTAGCGGTGTTCTTGATGTACCAAGAGACGACATACGCGCCTGATGACGTTCAATTGCCGCGCGATCACGCCCGGTGATAAATAAACGCTTCGCATCCTTATCAAATGCCGCGACAGCATCAAAATCGCCAAACACCATATCCGGAAGTTCATGTGGGGATTGGGGGCCAGTCGCACCGGGCTCCAGTGCGCCGCCAACTTCATAGCCGACAAACCCGGCAATTCCGGAACAAAACGGCGGCCATCTATCCCCGAAGGTATCTGGCACGGCATTTTTTCTTTGATCAGCGTTACGGCTGTGCGCAGATCGTTGAAATGTCCGTAATGCCGTCAACGGAGGGACATCACTGGTTTGCCCGTCGATAAGCACTTTGCCGCCACGATATTCCAATAAACGACTGGGTTCCGCGACCAAGAATGCCCACCCATCGGTGACCGCTTTATCACCGGAATCAAACAAAAATACATTCGGCGCACGCATATCAAGACGCCTGAAGGCGTCACGCGGTGGTATCCAGGGAAGTTCAACAATCGGCATGAAGTATCAGCAATGGGTTACAGTCATAGACCTGATTATCGTTGATATCGGACAGAGGCAAGAACTGCCTCAAGCTGTCATGGCGCGAAAAGCTTTTCCGCTTGGCCCCGCCGTGCAAACAGGCCTAAAATATTCCCAAAGAGAGATCCCAATGACCCGCACACTGACATCACCCGGTCCAGCAAGACTGTTTTATTGGCTGGGGGCAGCCACGCTTTTGCTCAATTTTGCTTACGTGGCGCGGGGCATTTTAATCCCTCTTATCGCGGCGTGTTTTGCTTGTTTTCTGATTTACACCCTTAAAGAGACTATCAAAAATGGCCCTCTCATTGGTCGTTTCCTGCCAAACTTCGTGTGTTATCTTGTCGCTTTTAGCTTGATTGGTTTCATAACGATCATCTTTGTCGAAATTATTCGGAGTAATGTAGAGGCTCTTATCACGGCATGGCCCGAATACGAAAACAGGCTCAGCCTGATTACATCTAAATCGATGTCTTATTTACGCGGGCTCGGGGTTATCCCTGAAGACTTTGTTGTCGCGATCGAGACGATCCGCGCAACTGGACTTAAGTTAATCAATCCCGCGCTGCAGAAAGTTGGTCAATCAGCCCAATCGCTCACATCCAACTTTGTGACGATATTTCTTTATACGGCTTTTATGTTATTAGAACGCGGGCGAATTTTCAGCAAGATCGCCTTGCTAACGCATAACGACAGCCAGCGTGCCGCCGTAAACGACACCATTTCCCAAATTGGGTCGATGGTCGGCGAGTATATTACGGTAAAAACACTGACTAACCTGATCACCGCCGGGATCAGCTATACGATCTTACGCCTGACCAATGTCGACTTTGCCGGCTTTTGGGCTCTTTTAATCTTCGTGCTCAATTACATTCCTATCGTCGGCGCAATCAGTGCAATCACCCTGCCGGTAACGCTTGCCCTCGTACAGCCCGATGGCGGCGGCCTTCAAAAAGCAGCAATCACGCTCGGCCTATTAGTAGGAGCGGAGCAAACCATGAGTTCGCTGATCGAACCGAGATTGATTGGTCGCACCCTTAATCTAAGCCCGTTGATCATATTGTTGTCACTTGGCGTTTGGGGCGCAATCTGGGGCTTTGCCGGTGCGCTTATGGCGGTTCCGATAACGGTTACCATAATGATCATTTTCACGCAATTTAATGCAACACGCCCGATTGCCGTTTTATTATCCGACAATGGTGAAATAGCGCCAATCGGCCACGGCCATTTGGACAAATCTTCAACCTCGAGCTGAGCACAAAAGGTTTGCCCGGCAAAGATCTCGGGGCGGGGTCACAATTATATCGTTTACTCTCATCGGCAAACCATAACCGCTGACATTCTGTATACAGCCATGTTTTCGTCAGCCACGCGCCACCTCAAAGCCACAGATGGAATCAGCTGGCATCACGTAAAAAACGCTCCACCATGCCTACACGACAGGATACGCTTGAATAATCAGGATACAAACATCAGCGGCTCAAGTGAAATTCGCTACGACATTAAACGGTCCTGACTAGCATCCAGCGGCCGCCTTCAAACAGGCGGCAGGTCGAAAACGGAGCCCTTTGGACGGCGCAATATTAATCTCTTCACCCGTCCGAGGATGCCGGCCCGTGCGCGCTGGCCGGTCTGTAATCGTGAATGTTCCGAGCGTACCAATAGTCAGTTTACCGTCTTGTCGAGCGCGCTTTAAGCCGTTTTCGATCTCACCAAAAACAAGCTCGACCATGCGCTTCGCTTCCGCGTTAGACAAATCACCAGCCGCCGCCACATGCGCAATGAATTCAGTCTTACTCATTTCATCACCCCATATATTTTTATTCCTGTGCCTCAAGCACAAACGGTAACCGCGGCCATTGAGGCGCGGCACTCACGATATAAAGTTAAAGAGAAGCGCTGATTTTGTCGCTGATGCAAGTCACCCGCTGAAGGTTACCCTGCAACGGGCCTATCGGACGACGAATTTTTTGCCGCTGACATTCAGTCCTAGCATTGGATTTTTTCGCTCGCGTAACTCCTCTTCAGCCATTAGCCGTCTCAAAAATCAATTGAATTTTCAGCCCGCGCCTAGCACTGCCAGGAGATGCAACATCCTTAGATGCATCACCTGGAGAAACGTCAGCTGAAGTTTCAATTTCCAACCCTTGCGGTGCGGCGAGGCCGTCACCCAGATGCAAACTCGCATGATGCGCCCGGGCGATAGCGCTAACCAGCGACAAACCAAGGCCGCTTCCGGTTGTCGTTCGGCTGCGCTCCAGACGAATGAACCGCTTTAAGACATCCTCACGGTCCGGCGGAGGAATTCCGGGGCCGTCATCGGCGACACCTAATTTCGCACATCCAGTTTTTGTTACACCAACACAAATAGCTATTCTTGATCCGCCCACCGCATATTTCAACGCATTGTCCAACATGTTTGCGAGCGCTTGACTGATGAGTGCGCGCGAGCCACGAACATTCGGCGCGGATAAAACATCCAGGATCAATGCGTATCCAGCATCTTGCGCAGCTGGCTCATAAAGCTCCACCATCTCCTCCGCAATCGCCGCAAGATTGACCATTTCCATGGCACCAATACCTTCACCCGACTCGATCCGTGCAATGGATAAAAGCGAATTGAAGGTTGTCACCATGCGTTCAGCATCTTCAAGTGTCGCGCGCAACGCCTCGTCCTTTTCCGCTGGACTTGCCTGCAATGCATTATTAAGCCGTGTGCGGATCCGTGTCAGCGGCGAACGTAAATCATGCGCGATATTATCTGATACTTCGCGCATCCCACTCATTAATCGCTCAATCTGATCGAGCATGGCGTTAAGGTTTTCCGACAGGTGATCGAGCTCATCACCCGACCCCCTCAGAGTAATGCGCTTTGATAAATCACCATCCCTAATCGCGCGCGCAGTTCGATTTAGTACGTCGACGCGCATCAAAAGTGATCGCGAAAACACCAACCCGATTATCAAACCAAGCATTATTGTAATGCCGCCAATCCGGGTCAGTTGTTCCTGCGAGCGTTGGCGTAATGCCTCACGGCTTGAAATATCGCGCGCGACAAAAACTAAAAAGGACGTATTCGCATAAGGTGACACTTTGAACCGGCGAAGCTTGCCGCGGGCCTGGCGTGTTTCTTCACCGACCTCCCGGCGCGCGGCATCAACTTTCGTACGCTCATAGGTAAAGTTGAAAAAACCCTCACCGGCGCGCAACGCCTCTAGTGGAAGGGCGGTAAGGTTGCCGGCAAGCAGGGCACCGGATGGCGCACCGATCATCATGTAAATGCCATCATCGCGCCAGGCTGCACGCTCCCGGATCAACCGGCGGAGCGTACCTGGACCGTCACTGACAAACACTTCTGTTAAAACGGATATATCCTGATCGATAATTTCATCTGTCTGCCGATCAACAACGGAAAATGTCGCTTGATAAAATAGCGTCGCCAACATGCCGACAGACACCGCGAAGACCAGCAAGAACACACCGGTATATCGAAACGCCGTTGTACGTAAAAGTCGAGTTACGAATATTCGCCCCGCCGACTTGTCTCGGTGCGGCTGACGGGTCCAACCCCCAATCTTTGAACGACTGGTTTTCTCGTTTTTGTCTGACGGTGCATTCATGCTGACGTCATTTACCCATCTAATGCCACAAACCCAGTCGCTTTGTCTGAAATTCCGATAGCACAATACCTTTAACCGCTAGCAGTATCAGTGTCAGCCCGCGTCGGTGATCTTATACCCAGCACCGCGAATAGTCTTTAGAAGCTTCTTTTCAAAACCTTTATCGATCTTCGCACGCAGACGGGATATGTGAACATCTATAACATTTGTTTGCGGATCAAAGTGATATTCCCAAACATTTTCCAGAAGCATGGTGCGTGTCACCACCTGACCTCCATGGCGCATAAGATATTCCAGCAAACGAAACTCACGCGGCTGCAGGTCGATCTTGCGCCCATCGCGGCGCGCTGTGCGTGTCAAAACATCTATCTCAAGACCACCAACCGCATAACGGGTCGTCACATTTGACGGCGTACCACGGCGCTTGCCCAATACCTCCAGCCGCGCCAACAATTCCTCATATGAATAAGGCTTGACGAGATAATCATCCGCACCGGCCTTAAATCCCGTCAGGCGATCACCAACTTCGCCCAGCGCTGAAAGAAACAAAGCCGGTGTCTCATCACCGTCGTCACGACGTCGGGTTAAAATTTCCGTGCCGCCCATTGTCGGCAGCATACGATCAATGACATAAACATCATAACCGCCAGCTGCCGCCATGGATACGCCATCGCCGCCATCCATGACATGATCAACGACATGGCCGGCATTACGCAAAAATTTGGCAAGTTGCGCGGCAGCCTCGACATCATCCTCAATCAGCAGTAGACGCATCTTTTACCTCATCACATATTGCGTGACGTAGAATTAGGCGCAAAGCACACGACGCAAATTATAAGACACAAATTTCAGGGCACAAACCACAGGGCACAAACCACAGGGCACAAACCACAGGAAACGGGTCGACTCTTTCCCGCTTCCGGCATCATCTTGCCAGCACCCTTTGGCCAGCGCACCTCGGTCACCGTAATTTTTCTAGTACACATTATTCACAGTGACATTAAACGCGCCTCAATTTTTTCATAAGTGTACTGACTTTAGTTACCTCGTGCCGAAACCTATTTTGGCCTGTCCAGGCACGCAGAAATAGGTGCCGTAAAATATAAATTCCATCGCTTTTGACGCAAATCTATTGCAATTGGCACAAATGCGCAGATCAAAATTGCCCCTCTTTTTCCTTATCTTTTCGGAAGGGGCCGGGCGGCGCACCACCGAAGCCGTGCAATAGCGCGACCAGGTGGCTCACCGCAAAATTTTCTCCGCGCCCAACAACAAATTTAACCGGGCTGTTAGCGATTTGATCTATTCGCTGTCGGCGTCGATTGGCACCGCGGCGAAGCGTTTTGAATCGCCAGCCTGCAAGCGTAAAAGAACAGCGTCCTTACCATCCTTTATTGCAGCTTCAATCTTACGCTCCAGTGCGCCAAGCGTGGAAACAGGCTCCCCGTCGACTTGCAGGATCAACATGCCAGGCCGCAACCCAGCCTCCGCTGCCGCACCGCCACGGGACACACCGGTGACAACCAGACTGTCGTCACCACCTTCCGACAAACGGAATTCATCGCGCAGACGCGCACTCATTGGTTCAACGCTGATACCAAGGCGAGCCTCAACATCGGTGTCGTTATCGTTCGCACTGACATCATTTTCGGCAACCGTATCCTCGCTACCGCGCTTGCCAAGTTCAACGGTCAGTGTGCGGTCTTCCCCATCACGCACGAACTCGACTTTTACCTTTTCGCCGGGCGTATAGGAGGAAACAGTCCGCGACAGGTCGATCGTGTCGTCGATATCTTGTCCATCAACCCGCAGCACAAGATCGCCCGCACGCAGGCCCGCTTTTTCCGCAGGCGTCCCTTCAAGAACGTCTTCGATGAAGGCCCCCTTGGTGGAGGTCCGACCGATCGCGGCGGCGAAGGTGGCGTCTAACTCCCGCAGCGATACACCGAGCCAGCCACGGGTTACGGATCCATCATCGATCAATTGATTGACGGTAGCGCGGGCCACCCGCGCGGGGATCGCAAAACCAATCCCGACAGAACCACCGTTCGGTGAATAAATTGCCGTATTCACCCCGACCACACGCCCTTGAAGATCAAAGGTCGGGCCACCGGAATTGCCGCGATTGATCGGCGCATCAATCTGAATGTAATCAAGGAACTGCCCCTGGCGGTTCTCCCCGCCAATGGCAGAAACAATACCGCTCGTCACGGTACCGCCAAGACCAAAGGGGTTGCCAACGGCGACCACAGTCTCACCGACGCGTAAATTCACATCGTGCGCGAAATCGACAAATTTCTGACGTTTCGGCGGCGTGACTTTGATCACCGCCAAATCGGTCAAGGCGTCGGCACCAACCAGCTCGGCGTCGAGCTCTTCGCCATTCGCCAACCGGATCCTGATTTGGTCCGACCCCTCAATCACGTGATTATTGGTGACGATATGGCCGGTATTGTCGATAAAGAACCCGGATCCTTGCGCGGACATCCGCTGTACATTGTCGTCATCGTCGCGTTCGCGCCGTCCACGCGGAGCGCCACGATTGCCAAACGGCTCGCCAAACCGGAAACGGAAAAACTCTTCGAACGATTCCGCCCCTCTGGCACGTTCGACTTCACGCTCAACAAGTACACTCACCACAGCCGGCGAGACCTGTTCGACCAGATCGGGGATCGACACACTGCCAGCCTGAATGCCCGCACTGGGTGACAGCAATCTTGGTGTCTGCGCGTTGGCCGAGGGTGC
>SHAI01000119.1 GCA_004213235.1 Parvularculaceae bacterium | reverse complement strand
GTTACAGTGCGCATCCGATAAATACAAACCGATCAAAATTCGGTCACTGAGGGTCGAGGAATAGATTGGCTCCCAGGGATCGGTAAATGACGACTTCTTGAAGTGGGGAGAAAACCCGTCTGGGATTTTTGTCTCTATCATAAAAGTGCTCCTAACATCCGTTGTTTCCATCGTATGCCGCAAACTGGACTCGCAATAAAGTTGTTGTGATCGCGGACCCGAGCGCTTGAGCTACTTGACGGCCCCGCGCTTCCGTCCGCTATTGCCGAGTTTACCAACGGAGAATTCCAGTTTCCAGCGGCCCTGATTAAGGGGATGGTCAATATTGAGAAACCCGCAGAAGATGTAAATTATTAAATTTTATCCTACCTGCTTTGCGGCGGCCTTATACTGCCCGGTCACTTAAAGTAACCGAGTAGGACGCTACCAATGAATGCACTCTTTTCATCCAAGTCAGATTTGTGGGGAACGCCGCCGGAAGTCTTTCACCTCTTGAATGAATTTTATGACTTCCAGTTAGATGCCGCGTCGACACATCAAAATGCGCTGTGCCCAAATCATTTTACCATTGAGGATAACAGTCTGGAGCAAGACTGGTTTCCTTATCGCAGGGTTTGGTTAAATCCGCCCTATGGAAAGACGATTGGGCATTGGATGAAGAAAGCCTATGAGGAATCCCAGAAGGGATGCCTCGTCGTGTGCCTCGTACCAGCGCGTGTCGATACAAGATGGTGGCATGATTGGGTTCGCCATAAAGGCATTGATGAATACTTCAAAGGGCGGCTAAAATATATCAACTTCACTGACGGAAGCGGGCAAAGGTCTGGCACGTCACCTTTTGCATCGGCGCTTGTCACTTATGTCCCTGATCTATCGAACCGCTTTCAGTATCTTGATCGTCCTGCTCCTTATGAGTGCAAGTCCCATCACCCCAGGCTGGAGTACAAAAGCCTTGGCGCAGGCAGAGAAGCCAACGGGTTTAGCCATCAGATCAGGTCGGGGTTTAGAACAACAGATCGAGGACGGTTTCAGACAACGAGGCTTTGAAATCGTCAGGGCAAGTGAGTGGGATCAATCCGAAGAGCGGGATAATCCGACACTGAGAAAGGTTATCCTCGATGCCCCATATGCGTCTATCTATGGTCACGCTGCAAGGATAGAGTTTCTTCTATTATTGCCAGATAGGCGCATATTGATTGAGGTTAAACGCCAGCGCACATCAGGTTCGACAGATGAGAAACTACCTTATGTGTATGCCAACGCTGAATTAAATATAGAATTTGGCCACGAGTTTTTTTTGATAATGGATGGGGATGGCTGGAAGCCCGGCGCCGTTAAATGGACACGTGATCGCGCTGCCGAAAATGACAATTTTAGTGTCTATACGCCTGACGAATTCTTCGCATGGTTAGAACGTTTGGAATAACCCCACGCAAATTTATTGCCTCTTCACCCTGAAAGCGTAGAAGGGGGAGCATGAAAACACTCCTTCTGCTCCGACATGCAAAATCGAGCTGGTCCACCAGCGCCCAGCGGGATTTTGACCGACCACTGAATGAACGCGGTCGCCGGGCCGCCGGGTTAATGGGCGCATATATGCAGGCGAAAGGCCTGCGGCCGGACATCATCTATTGCTCCGGCGCGGCGCGCACCCGCGAGACATTATCCCGGCTCAATATAACACCGGCCCCGCCAGCTATGTTCAAGGATCAGCTTTATCTCGCCAGCGCCCGGCGCCTGCTGGACGAGATCCATGCCGCCAGTGATGCCCATGGGTCGCTTTTGCTCGTCGGTCATAATCCGGGCATGGAAGAGTTAAGCGCCGCACTGGTCGACCCTGCGCGTAGCAATTCAGCAATGATCCAGAAACTGTCCGAAAAATATCCCACCGCCGCGCTCGCCCATTTTGAGTTCGACGCTGGCCAATGGTCAGATATCGCCCTGCGCCGCGGTGTCCTGAAGCGGTTTCAGCGTCCCCGCGATCTCGCACACGGATAATTCAGGGCCCGGTAATTCAGGGCCCGGCATTGCAGACACTTCAGACTTGACCGCACCTGCGTGTTTCTGTGAAACATTCAACAGGACACCCGCCGCTAGAATAGCGCGCGGCGGAAGCGGCAATTGGAAAAAACTTATGTTGCATCGAATGTTGTATCGAACATTTTTGCGTTTCGCGCTGGCTGGCTGTGTATTCATGTCTGCGACACTGGCCCCCGGTTACAGCCAGCAAATGCCCACTCCAGTCGAAAACGCCGGGGCCGCATCAGGCACCGCGATCGCGGACAATGAATTTTGGCCGGGCGCGCGCTATGATGCAAACATTCCGACAATGAAGCGGGTCCTGGGGTATGCGCCGGGCGAAAAGATCACGTCACCATCTGATGCGTTGCGTTACATGCGTGCCCTTGCCGCCGCCGCGCCAGACCGGGTGAAAATTTTTGACTATGCCACAAGCTGGCAAGGTCGCCCTCTCGCCTATGCCGCTATTGGCTCTGCGGAAAACATCAAAAAACTCGGCGAGGTAAAAGCCGCGATGCAGGCGCTGGCCGATCCGCGCAAGACCAATGACGCGGCGGCGGCATTGCTCATCGACCAGACACCGGGCACGGCCTGGCTGGGATATGCCGTACACGGTAATGAAATTTCCACCACTGATGCCGCCCTTTATACGGCCTATCACCTGCTTGCTGCGCTGGGCGATCCAGTGACCCAGGAGATCCACAAGAATGCCGTCGTGTTCATTGATCCGGTGCAAAACCCGGACGGACGTGCGCGGTTCGTATCGCATTTCGAAAATACGTTGGGCTTGGCACCTTCCGGCAGCCGCATTGCCGCGGAACGGCGCGAGCCATGGCCGTCGGGCCGGATGAACCATTATCTGTTCGACCTCAATCGCGATTGGTACACCCAGTCCCAACCTGAAAGCCGCGGTAAAACAGCCGCCATCCTGGATTGGAAACCGCTGATCGTTGTCGACCTTCATGAAATGGGGACGGACAGCACCTATTATTTCGCGCCAGCCGCACAGCCATTGAACCCACACCTGACCGAAGGCCAGTTAAACAGTGTGGAAACTGTCGGGCGCAATAACGCCAAATGGTTCGACCGGTTTGGTTTCCCCTATTTCATCAAAGACGTATATGACGGACTTTACCCTGGCTATGGCGATACCTGGCCGGCCTTTTATGGAGCCGCTTCACTCACCTATGAGCAGGCTTCCCCGCGCGGGCTAAAAGCCCAGCGCACGGATGGTACCGGATATACCTATGGCGATGCGGTACGAAATCACTTCGTTGCATCCATCTCCACCGCACAAACAGCGGCGGCGAAACGCAAAGAGCTCCTTGCGACGTTTTACGACTATAACAAGACGGCCGTCACCGAAGGGCAGAAAGAACCGCGCAAGACGTATATCTTCCCGGCTCGGGATGACAGCGTCGCCGCGTGGGAGCTTGCGGAACTTCTCACCCGGCAAGGCATAAAGGTTCAAACCGCGCAGGATGACTTCACCTCCTGCGGGAAGGCTTATAAGCGCGGGGCGCATATTGTTCGCGCCGCACAGCCAGCGAAACGTCTTATCCGTACCCTGCTGGATTCTGATTCACCAATGGACGCCGCATTCATCAAAGAGCAAGAACGCCGCCGCGCAAAAGGGTTAGGTCCTGCCGTTTATGACGTCACCGGCTGGTCTCTGCCGGTTGCGCATAATGTCGATATGGCAGTATGCAATGCAGCCCTGCCGGTTTCGGACACGTTCAAGCCATTTGACACGAACCCCGCGAAGGGTGTTGTCACGGGCCCGCGCGCAGCAAGCGCCTATCTGGTCGAATGGGGAAATGTGAACGCCGTGCGCTTCCTTACCCATGCCCTGCGCGATGGCCTGCATGTAAAATCCGCTGACAGTGCCATGACGATTGGGGAGCGGACGTTTGCTGCGGGCACACTGATTTTTGAAACCGCCGCGAACGATCGTGACTTGCGCACGCGCCTTGCAAGAATTGCGGCACACACGGGGGCAAATGTTCAAGCGCTGGCGAGCACCTGGGTTGACGCCGGCCCGAGCTTTGGTGGTGCAGCCACGCCGCGCATTGATGCGCCGAATATAGCGCTTGCCTGGGATGCGCCCACCGATCCGCTAAAAGCAGGTGCCACGCGGTTCGTTCTGGAACGTCGCCTGGATTATCCGGTAACGCCGGTGCGGGTTGCACACCTTGGGGACAAGGGCCTGGATCAGTTTGATGTCCTGATCCTGCCGGGCGCGCGCGGGCGTTATGACACCGCTCTGGGCACCAGCGGGACAAGGGCGCTCCAGGACTGGGTGCGCCGGGGCGGCGTGCTTATTTCCATCGCCGAGGCCACACGCTGGCTCGCCAATCCGGATACGAATCTTTTATCTATTCGCCGGGAAAATGCCGCCACCAGGGGCGGCGTTCCATCCAGAGGCGAGAAAGCTGGGGCGTTTGTGGACGGCGTTCTTCTGGAAAATGAAGCCGCGGCCACGAAGGCAACCGAGCCAGCAAAGGAACGCCCTGACCCGTCATTGGGCGTGCTTGGGCGGGCGCAGGTCGATGCTGACCATTGGCTGGGTGCGGGCGTAAAACCGACAATTGCAACCTTGATCAATGGCGGGGATATCTACACCCCCATAACGCAGGACAATGGCGTTAATATCGCGCGCTTTGTCGGTGCGAATGATTTGCTCGCCAGCGGCTATCTTTGGGAAGAAACGGCGAAACAATTTGCCTACAAACCCTTTGTCGTGGTCGAGCGCCATGGCGATGGTATGGTGATTGCCTTCACCCAGGACCCAACGTTCCGGGCTCAGATGAATGGTTTGGATATTCTGCTGGCCAATGCCGTATTGCGCGCACCAGCCCATTCACGAAAACTAAGATAATTGGAAGGAGCCGGTTCAACGCCGCCCTGTTGCAATGGGGCCCGGACCGGCCGCCAACCACAAGCAAGCGCTATCGCTTGATCCCAAAGACGTTCGCGCGCGAGGCCTTAGTAAAGCTTTTGCGGCTTGTTTGGATTGCCCGGCACGAGGACCCATCGGCCATTGCTCCGGCATGCAGCACCGTCCCAACGGTCGGATCGGCCCGTATAAGAAACCCGTTGTTCAAATCGGCGACATTGCACCGGCCGGCGCGTTGGGCCGCCTGCCAGCTCCAGTTCAAAGCCCGGCCCCTTGCGCAGAAGCGTTTCATACATATAGCCACGAATGCGCCCGTCCCGCTCAACCAGATACCATGGCCGACCGACAACCTTGCCCACGACCTCAACGGCGTCGCCGGATCGCATCTTATCGATAATCTGGAAATCGGTAGAGGGACCACCGCGCACATTGCCATCGCGCACAACGGCATAAAGGCCAAGTTCCGTCTCTAATGCATCATCCAGATAAAGCCCCGCCGGGTATTCCGGCCGGTCATAGGGGCTGGCCTTCACATTGCCGAGAATTAATGCCCCCGGCTTGACCCAGCCAAAGCTTGCCGGTCCGCGCCAGTCGAATCGCGCACCCGCCGCACCGGACTCCATCGCGGCCAGAAAAGCCCGGGCCATTTCCCGCACATCGCTGGACGGCAATGCCTCACCAAGGAGGGAGTCCGCAGCATAGTTCTCCGAAGGGCCACGCGAAGGATCAGCCGGGCCGGTCGCACACGCACCAAGACAGGCCAAAGCGCACAACATCAAAACGGCCTTCATGCCATTAGCAACGGTCATTGCATCAGTCTCCTCTACCCGGTTCGCACGAACGCGTGACATATAGAAAGCTTGTCTTCCAGTAACCATAAGACGACACGCCGGGCGCGGTCACGTCTTCCGGGCCAAAAAGAAAAAAACCTCGCAAGCCAAGCTCGCGAGGTTTGATTATTGAGGTGATTTATCGCTCACCTAAACCCCATTGGAAATCCATCAGGGCGTTAAGGATTACGCACGGATGTCAATGCGCGCATGTCGCGAACAATTGTTAAAGGCGGCACGTTTGATCCGACGGTAGGGAACATCACGCGCATACCGACCGCGCACGAAGACCGAACAGACCCGCTGTGCCCGACGACGACCGTAATAGATCTCTTCAACAACGACGATCCGCGCACCATGGCGGGTCGGGATGCTTCGGCGGAACACAACTTCACTCCCGCGTTTGCGGTAGTGCCGCACCCGTTTGTGGCCATAATAGGGGTCATACCTTCTATCATAGTAGCGGTCATAATAGCGATCATAGTAGCGATCATAGCGCTCGGCCTGCCGACGGGCTTGCCGCCGATCTTGCCGCCGTTCTTGCCGCCGTTCTTGGCGCAGCTCTTGCCGCCGTTCTTGCCGCCGTTCTTGGCGCCGTTCCTGGCGACGTTCCTGGCGACGTTCCTGGCGACGCTCATAGCGCCGTTCATGGCGACGGTCATGGTACCGGCTCGCCTCGCGGCGCTCTGTCGCGCGGGTTTTTTCTCCGCGCTTTTTATCGACCTCACCGCGTTTATCACGGTGCTTGTCGGACCGACGCCTGTCGGAACGGGCATCCTCACAATCACGGGAGTTGCGTGCACTACGGCCGCGCCGGTCATCCCCGTCCTTGCTGCATTGGACCGAACGCCGATCATCACGTGCTTCGGCCGTACCCACGCCGAAAATAGTTACCACCAACAAGGCCGAGAGCCCGACCCTTACCGCTGGTGAAAATAGGACTGAACGCATGAAACAAGCCCTCCTCGTTTTTAGTAACGCCCCAAGCCGCGTTGGGTCCTACTTTCGAAGAGAAATTTGGCGACAATGAGTTGTAGGAGAGGAGGATCTCTTACGTTTGACGGGAACACGCCACCTTTTCGCCACAATTGGAGGACGATGGGAGGTTCGGGCAGACCAACTTGCCGGATTTAGCCCGCCTTAGAATGTGCCCTCATTGCCGAGGACGCGCCCGCCATCATCCGGCCCGCGCACAGGATTCTGGCAGTTGAAGTAACCCTGACGCCATCCCGCCTTGTAACCGCGGCTCGTTTCGAAAGCGTATGCATCCTGAACGCGTTTCGTGGAGAAGCTTTTCTCCTCCTCCTGTGCGGTCGTGCAGCCATCGCCAAACCCGGCTGAATACTGGGGATCGTCCCGCAGTGCCGCAACGTCATCGGAAACGCAGCCGCCGAGCAAGGCAGCAAAAACACAAACCAAACCTAGAATGAACTGTCGCACGTACAAGACCCCACAATAATCTACAGGCGACCTTAACAGCGAAATGCGCGCTGGTCTGCCCTCTCCAGGTGACACTCGTCGTGATTTTTTCGTGGACGACCGCCAAAACGGCGATGAACAACCAAATTTAGCACTCTGGCAAGAACAATTTTGCAATCTGGCGGCGGTTTTACTCGGAAATCCGACTGAGCGAGTTATGAGCTGATGGCTAATGATCCGTTCGCGCGACCGGAAACAGCACCTGCGCGCGACCAGTTGAGCGAATTAAACCGCGCCGCGGTTCAGCGGCAGCGGATGGCGCACGGGCTGTGTGATCTCCTGGTGATGCCGACCGGCAAAATCTCCGTTGGCCAGCGCGCATTCGCCGGCGATATCCTGTTAGAGATCATCGCAACCGTGGAGATCCATATCAGGATCGACGTGGCCACACGCCTCGCGGGTGTGCGCAACTGCCCCCCGGCGCTCCAGCGTGCAATCCTCAAAGACGAACCGGAAGTCGCCTGCATCTTTCTGGAAAACGCGCCACATATTGACGACGCACTGCTCGCAGAGTGTGCGCGCAACGGGAGCGCCGCCCATCGCCTGGCGCTCGCCCGGCGATCTGACCTGTCGGCCAATGTCGCGGACGTTCTTTTGGAATTCGACGAGCCGGCGACCACCACGCTATTATTACGCCGCACCGAATTCACCCTGTCACCCCAAGCGATTGATACCCTTCTGGCACGCTCCGTCACCGACCCGGAGCGCC
>SHAI01000118.1 GCA_004213235.1 Parvularculaceae bacterium | reverse complement strand
TGATGTCAAGACCCGCAAAGGAACCATAGAAATCCTCGATGATGAAAAGCCCGGACTAATTTCCGCCGAAAAGATACCGAACTTGCGACCGGCATTTGAGAAGGATGGCTCGGTAACGGCGGGCAATGCCTCGGCGATTTCTGACGGTGCAGCGGCATTGGTTCTTACACGTATGGAAAATGCTTCCACCTATGGAGCCGCGCCGATCGCGCGCATTGTTGGTCAATCCCACCATGCCCAGGCGCCGGAGTGGTTTACGACGGCACCCGTTGCATCGATTGAGAAATTGTTGGCCAAATTGGGTTGGTCTGCTGATGAAGTTGACCTGTTTGAGATCAACGAGGCGTTCTCGGTTGTGCCGCTTGCAGCCATGCGCGAGCTTAATCTGCCCGCTGAAAAAGTGAATGTGAACGGCGGTGCGATCGCGCTCGGACACCCAATTGGCGCGTCAGGTGCGCGGATCCTGGTAACATTGCTTTACGCGTTGAAAGCGCGCGGCGGCAAGAAGGGCGTTGCCAGTCTGTGTATTGGTGGCGGAGAAGCGACAAGTATTGCCGTGGAAATGCTATAGCTGGGCAATTGCCCGGCGTTGGTTACGATTGTCGTGAATTTAAATTCTGAAGACAGAAGATAGGTTGAGGAAACACAAATGGCTGATGCAGGCGGTATCGAAGACAAAGTTGTTTTCAATTGGGAAGATCCTTTATTGCTCGAAAGCCAGCTTTCTGATGAGGAGAGGCTGATCCGTGATGCGGCACGCGCCTATTGCCAGGACCAGCTAATGCCGCGGGTGATTTCCGCCAGTCGGGAAGAACGCTTTGACCGCGCCATCATGACTGAATTGGGCGCGCTTGGACTTCTTGGTGCAACGGTTTCTGACGTCTATGGCGGCGGTGGTGCAAGCCATGTTGCATACGGATTGATTGCGCGGGAAGTTGAGCGCGTTGATTCTGGGTATCGCTCGGCGATGTCGGTGCAGTCCTCACTTGTGATGTATCCGATTGAGGCGTTTGGATCGGAAGAGCAAAAACAGAAATATCTTCCCAAACTGGCGTCCGGCGAATGGGTGGGGTGTTTTGGCCTCACAGAATCCGATGGCGGGTCTGATCCGGGTGCGATGCGCACAAAAGCGGAAAAAATAGATGGTGGTTATCGCTTGAATGGCGAGAAAATGTGGATCACCAACTCGCCCATCGCCGATATTGCCGTTGTGTGGGCAAAGCTCGATGGTGATATTCGGGGCTTTGTGGTTGAGCGTGGTACGGAAGGTTTTGAAACACCCAAAATTGAGGGAAAACTCTCGCTTCGCGCATCTGTTACCGGGTCGATTTCGCTCAATGATGCGATCGTGCCGGAAGAAAATCTCCTCCCCAATGTGCGTGGATTGCGTGGGCCGTTCTCCTGCCTCAATAAAGCGCGGTACGGAATTTCCTGGGGCGCGATGGGGGCTGCGGAATTCTGCTGGACTGCAGCGCGGGATTACGCCATGGAGCGGGTCGTGTTTGGCAAACCTATTGCCGCAACTCAGCTTGTTCAAAAAAAGCTTGCTGATATGCAAACGGAGATTGCGCTTGGTATTCAGGGTGCGTTGCAATTGGGCCGCCTGCTTGATAGCGGTGCCTATGTGCCAGAGGCAATTTCTTTGATGAAACGCAATAATTGCGGCAAGGCTCTCGATATCGCGCGGCAAGCCCGTGATATTCACGGCGGTAATGGCATCGCCGAAGAATATCACGTTCTGCGACATGCAATGAACCTGGAAACCGTGAATACATATGAAGGCACGCACGATATCCACGCCCTCATTCTCGGTCGTGCGCAAACCGGATTGCAGGCATTCTTTTAGCAATAGCTGAGAAAGTTTGGTAGCGATCTAGGTCGCTACCATGATCACCTTTCCAATTCCTCAGCGGCCTCGCGTTTAAACTCGGCGTATTCTTCCTGCTCTTCTTTCCAGTCACGGTACGCCCGCCGCCACGACCTTGGCCAGAAATGAGGACCAACCTTAGGTAGTTGGTATTTCCGTGTCAGGAAATTCTGTCTGCGGCGTGGCGGGGTTGCCCGTAGGCGCGCGGCGAGCACGGTCGTATCATCCAGGCTTTCTGAGTTGTCAGGAAGGTCCAGCGTGATTTCTTCGGGCTGTTCTGTGTCAGTCTGTCCGTCGACTGAGGCTGATGTCGCAAGCTCGGTCTCTTCATTTATAATATCGTTCGAGAGCTCAACATTCCGCTCAGCATCGCTCGTATTGAGTTCCGGTGCTTCTTCCGGTGGTGCCGTGTTGTCCGATGACACGCTGGCTTCACCAGGTTCCGGCCAAGGCCAATAGGCTGAATCAGGATCACCCGCGGGCGGAGAACTCTCCTGTGGCGTGGTCTTGTTCAGGGCTGCAACAGTGCTTGGTTCCATTGATGCTGCGAGGTCGGCATAGTCTGACGTGGCCGTTTGGGCCTCGGCTATCTCTTCTAAGGTCGGAATCGGTGTTAATACCCTGATGCCTGGGCGAAAGTGGGCGACGGCATTTGGAATATGGAGCTTTAACTCCCCTTGGGGCAGTTCGCGTTCAATTTCTGGTTGCATGGCAGCGGGCGGGCTGTGCGGCGTTGTTGGCCCGGCACCCGCAGGTGGCTCTTCTGCTGCAGCTACATCCGTACCGAGAACGTCCTTGTCTGCCTGGTCCATCTCGTCAGGCTCGCCATGCGCGATCTCAGAATTGGCATCTCCATTTGACGGTAATCCCTGCTCCGTGTCCGCGTCCTCATTTTCCGGCATATGCGTATCCTCCGGCAAATCGGTAGACGCTTCCATGGGGGCAGAGGAGAATTCGCCGCTGGGGTTTTTGGATCGGCCAACTCCTTTTTCGATACGTCCTGTCGTCGGTGTATCTACAACGTTCGTATGGGGATGGCCTTCGGAAACGCCTAAAGCCTTGTCTGCTGCGTTTTCTGCCATTTTTGTTTCTGGTGTCGTTTCGTCTGTGTTTGAAGAAAAATCCTGCTGATTGTTTTCAGCGTGAACGAGCGGGTTAACCTCTGTATCTTCTTCACTCTCCTGCGCCTTCGTAGGTCGGCGTTTTGCGGCAATCCGGGCCCTGGCCGACTCGATTGGCACCGCGCCGTGCTTTTCCGGCTGCTGCGCCAGATTATCGAGTTCCTGTGAAAGGCGTTCTTGCAACTCATTGGGCGAAGCAGGCTCAGACGCCGTTTTCTGTCCTGCAGATTTGGCTTTGGTATTCGGTGCCCGCCGGCGAACCCGTTTCGGCCGGGTAACCGATTCAGCCTTGCGCGCGACGGCGGCATCCAGATCGACATCGCCGTTTCTCTTTTGGGTTTCGCGTGCAATGCGCGCATTCAAGCGCCCTGCCAGTGCGTCATGGTCGATCGATGCGTCTTCTGCGGCATTGCCTATTGTTTCTGATCCTGCATTCGATTGATGGTCAGTGGTCGGTAATGGGCTGGGTCGGCGCGATGCAATACCGGTCAATTCCTGTTCATCGACAGTGTTCTGGTGAGGCGATTTGTGCGTAACCCGCTCGTTTGGTGACGTCCTGAACAGCGCGGTCAGATCATTACTTTCCAGGGGTTTCATGCCGATCATGGTGCGCACATCGTTGACCTGCGATGGAAGGAAACTCTCTAAACCGCCAACACGGCCCAGATAATTGCCTTGCGCCGCGGCAAAACCGAGTTTTTGTAGCGCGACCAAAGATGTCTGGTCTTCGACGCCAACTGCTGTCGTGGCGGCGTTATGTTCCTTTGCAATTTCCAGCAGCTCGGAGATTGCTGACAGACCTGGGCCACGGACGGTCCGGGCAAACTGCAAAATTGCTGCGCCCCCGGTTTTTATTTCGTCAAACGGAAAAGGCTCCACTTGGCGGAGGAAATCATTGGCCCGACCACGCACTTCAATTGCGAGGCGTGCGCCTGTTGCAGACAAACGCGCCAGGCTCTCTGCCATACGCTCGATGGGTGCGTCCACGGGCGGCATTGGGCATTCCAAGGTAATGTATTCCGCTGGGAAATCACGATCACGCGTAACCAATGCCAGATGGTTCGCGAAAGCTTCATCAGCGAGATCACTCAGCGCAAGGTTTATCGAGAATCCCGGGGCAAAGGCACCGCGCCAACCGACATAAGCGTCCAACGCTTTGTGCAAGACATAGCGGGTTAGCTCGCTCATCCGTCCTTGGGTTTCAAAAAATGAAATAAAAGCGCCGGGAGGTAAGAGGCCCAGAGTTTGGTGGCGCCAGCGAACAAACGTCTCCATCCGCGCCAGGCTCCCATTTCCAAGGTCGAAAATAGGCTGAAACAGGACCTCAAAATCCTGTTCTTCCAGCGCCGTGTCGATGTCGATATTAGAAAGGCGAACCGCTTCGGCCCCCATGGACGTTTTCCTCTAAAAAGCCACACCAACCACGCGCTGCATCTGGCAGCGCCATAACGAAAACATGCGCACGCAATAGGATCGGAAAATACTGACATTCTCCGAAAGTTTCACCACACAGAATCTGGCGATTCAGTGCGATAATCAAATGGTTCTACCTGTGAACGATGAGGATTGAATCAGTGATTGAATTGCTCGGTGATAATGCGCTCGTCCAGAGAATGACCACGATCAAACAACAGTGTCATCTTGACCGAATTATCCTGGCGCGCGTCAACGGCAACGACATCCCGAACTTCGTCATTGTCTGCAACCGCAGAAACAGGCCGCGCACCGCGTTGGAGGGTCTCGAAGCGGACAACTGCGTCATGGGAAAGAAGAGCACCCTTCCAACGTCGCGGCCTGAACGCGCTGATTGGCGTCAATGCCATCAACTGTGCCTCAATCGGCAAAATTGGACCATGAGCAGAAAGATTATAGGCGGTAGACCCCGCAGGCGTCGCCAGCAGAACACCGTCGCAGACAAGGGTTTCCATTCGAACCATGCCATTGACGGAAATTCTAATCTTGGCACTCTGCCTTGTCTGCCGGAAGAGGGAAACCTCGTTGATCGCGCGGGCTTCCTTGATGCTTCCGTCTGCGCGTTCGGCCCTCATGATGAGGGGGTGGATGTTTACCGCCTCGGCGTCGGCGATTCGCTCTCCCAGATCGTCAACGTCGTGCGGGTTCATTAAAAAACCCACAGTGCCGCAATTTACGCCGTAAAACGGTTTGTTCAATCCGTGATGGCGGCGCAGCAATTCGAGCATGAAGCCGTCGCCGCCGATGGCGACCACAACATCGCAATCGGCAAGTGGATTATCGCCCCAGCGGTCACGGATACGTTTTGCCGCCTCTTCTGCAGGGGCTTTCCCATTGGACAGGACGCTAAGTTTTTTGCCGGTCATAGGTCCTCTTTACGCCCAAAAAAGCTTTATGGCATCTCGCGCGGTATTTAAGTATATGGCAAGTCGCTTGACCAGTTTGCCGAGGTGCGGTGGAAATATGCCCATTTTTTCACGAAAAGGGAAATGATTGCGCAATGCCCTTAGACGATAGTCTCCTGGATATGGCTGTGCCCGACCTCACTCAATTTCACCGTGTCAGAGAGCTTTCTGAGAGTTTGGCTGCGCCATTGTCTCCGGAGGATTGGATGCTCCAGTCTATGACCGAGGCGAGTCCCGTTAAATGGCACCTTGCCCATACAAGCTGGTTTTTTGAAACTTTTATTTTGGAAAAATATATCCGCGATTATAAGCGGTACAATGAAGATTTCAACTATCTGTTCAATTCATACTATGTTCGCATCGGGGATATGCATCCGCGCGCCAGCCGAAATCTCATATCCCGCCCCAGCGCGGCGCAGGTGTTAGAGTATCGCCACCATGTCACATCTCAAATCATGCAGCTTTGTGCGCAGTTAGATGACAAAGAAGCGGTTGAAGTGGCGCAGTTACTTCGATTGGGGTGCGCCCATGAAGAACAGCACCAGGAATTGCTGCTGACTGATATCAAGCATGCCCTGTTTCAGAACCCGACGGGACCAAGTGCCTATACGTGCCCGGCGCTCCCTGATCGTGTCAGTTGGGATAATGATGCCTGGGTGGAGTTCGATGGCGGGATTGTCGATATTGGTGCGGACGGCGGTGAAGGGTTTAATTTCGATAATGAAGCACCGCACCATCAGGTTTTGTTAAAGCCATTTGCGTTGGCGTCTGCACCGGTTACTAATCGTCAGTATTGTGCTTTTATCGAGGCTGGTGGATATCAGGATCCAAGATGGTGGCTTTCTGACGGTTGGGAGAAAGTCGTAAGTCAGAATTGGCGCGCGCCCTTATATTGGTGCGGGGAGGGTCGTGACCGGACGCGTTACAGCTTGTTCGGGATTGAGTCCCTTAATCCCGGTGCGCCGGTCAGCCATCTCAGTTTTTATGAAGCTGCTGCCTATGCTGAATGGGCCGGGTGTCGTCTGCCTACGGAATTTGAATGGGAGTATGCCTCAGGCAAAGCGGCAGGGCAGGGCACGCAGCTGACGCAAAGCGGGCCGTTTGAACCACAACCGGCGGTTTTTGAGCGTGATGACATGTGTCATCAGATGTTTGGCGATGTTTGGGAATGGACCGCCAGCCCGTATACCGCCTATCCCGGTTTTCGCGCGTCGCCAGGCGCGATCGGGGAATACAATGGCAAATTCATGTCGTCGCAGATGGTACTGCGCGGGGGATCGTGTGCTACCCCGGCGGGGCATGTAAGAGGAACATACCGTAATTTTTTCCCGCCGGCGGCGCGGTGGCAGTTTGCCGGCGTCCGGCTTGCGCGTCATTTATGACGCTAACCGGGGAATTTTTCGGGACGACACCTGTGTGTTGATTGGTGGTGCAATTCCATGCGCCCTTGGGTATAAATAACCGGGTCCGGAGGCTGCGATGGCAGCGCACTCTGGGAGGCGATGATACCTGCTCCCGTAAGGGGGCTCCAATGGGAGGTATGCGTGATGAATGCACGAGAACAAGGTCCAGATGCCGTTCCGCAGTCGCCAGGCTTTGATATCCCCGATCCGACTGAGATACCTTCCCTGAAAGGCGTGGTTTCTGACGAAGAGTGGCGCTTAAGGTGTGAATTATCGGCGACCTATCGACTTGCCGCCATTTATGGCTGGACAGATATGGTCTTCACCCACATATCCGTGCGGTTGCCGTCGGAGAATGGTGAGTCCCGGTTTTTACTCAATCCGTATGGAGTGTTTTTTGACGAGATGACGGCGTCCAGTCTGGTCAAAGTCAATATGGATGGGCACGCGATTGGTGAGACGCCTTATTTTACCAACCCTGCCGGTTTCACAATTCATTCTGCGCTTCACATGGCGCGCGAGGATGCGCATTGCGTTTTGCATGTCCACACGCCCTACGGCGTTGCTGTGTCAGCTCAGCAGGACGGGTTAAAGCGCTATACCCAGTTTGCGATGATTGTCCATGATGACGTCGCCTATCACGATTACGAAGGTATCGCGACTGAACTGGATGAACGCGAACGCCTGGTGCGCGACATTGGCAGCCATAATTTCATGATCCTTAGAAATCATGGCACCCTAACAGTCGGCGCGAACTGCCCCATTGCATTTTTGCGAATGTATTTCCTTGAGCAGGCCTGCAAGGCGCAAATCCTGGCGCAGTCGGACACCAAACCGCCCCGCGAGGAGGGGCCGGAGATGGGCGCGCGCGTCATGCAACAAGGTGCCCCGGGGTTTACGCAAGGTCTTGGCGATAATCTTGTTTGGCCGGGGCTGATACGCCGATTGAACCGGCTAAATCCGGGATATGATCACTGAGTATTCGGATCGCTTTCGTCGGTGCCGCTGGACGTGCGGATTAGATAATCAATAATTGCCGCGCGCGTCGCAGCGTCGGGTTCGCCTGCGAAGCTCATGCGTGTGCCGGGAACGATCGCCGATGGCCGTGCCAGATAGGCATCGAGTGTTTCCACGGACCAGACGAGATCTGCCCGTCGCATCGCGGGCGAGTAGGCATAGTCCGGCTGTGTCGCCGCCTTTTTGCCGATGATATCATACAGGCTGGGGCCGATCCGGCGTTGTGTGACCTGA
>SHAI01000117.1 GCA_004213235.1 Parvularculaceae bacterium | reverse complement strand
GTAGAGGCCTTCAATCCGCTGGGCTCGGTGAAAGATCGCCTCGCGCTCGGCGTCATCGAAGCGGCGGAACGCTCAGGTGCCCTCAAGCCCGGCCAGACAGTAGTTGAAGCCACAAGTGGCAATACGGGTATCGGTCTTGCCATGGTATGCGCGGCAAAAGGATATCCGCTTGTCATCACCATGGCGGACAGTTTCTCCATCGAACGGCGCAAACTTATGCGCTTTCTCGGCGCAAAAGTCGTTCTTACCCCGGCTGCAGAAAAAGGTACCGGGATGGTGAAAAAAGCAAAACAGCTGGCTGACAAAAATGGCTGGTTCATGACCCGGCAATTTGAAAATCCCGCCAACCCGGACATCCACGAACGCACGACGGGCCAGGAAATCATCGATGATTTTGCCGGCGAGAAGCTGGATTATTGGGTCACCGGCTGGGGCACGGGCGGTACGCTTTCCGGGGTGAGCCGGGTCCTGCGCCGCGAGCGGGCTGATACTAAAATCATCGTCAGTGAACCGAACACCGCGGCGCTGATGAGCGATGGGCGGGATCAAGAACGCAATGCGGACGGATCAGCCGCGGCGACACACCCTGCTTGGTCACCCCATCCCATTCAGGGGTGGACGCCGGATTTTATTCCCCTGGTTGCTGAAGAAGCCGTGAAAAATGGCGTAATTGATGAGGTGCGGAAAGTCGCCGGTGCTCACGGCATGGAATGGGCCCGGGAATTGGCGTCAAAAGAGGGCATTTTTACCGGTGTGTCAGGTGGGTCGACATTCGCCACCGCAATCGACGTTGCCAATGATGCACCGGAAGGGTCGGTCATATTGTGCATGTTGCCAGATACCGGCGAGCGTTATCTGTCGACGCCGCTTTTCGGTGAAATTGAGGCAGAAATGAATGACGAAGAATGCTCGCTTGCCGATGAATGACGTTACCAGAAAGACGAGACTATTTCAGTGCGGGGTCATCAATGTTGGCCAGGCCGAACAAAATTAAGTCCAAAGCTTGACGGTTTGCACGTTGTGCCCGTTCAGCATCGCCCGTTTGTGCCCAATGGAGTGTTGCGGCCCGCCAACTGGCAACGAGGCACTCTGCTGCAATGTCTGCATCGAACGCGGTGGAAAGATTATTTTCGGACTGACCTTCGCGAATGACGCCGGAAACAAGATCTGTCAGGCTCTCGCTGGATTCCGCAAATGCCTGGCCACCTTGCGCCGCTACATCAACGACAATTCGGCGCAGTAACTCCGCATGTCGGGAATATTCATCCAGGACCAGCGCACGAATTATTTCAAGTTTCTCAACCGCGCCAATCTCAAAATCCTTTATCCGTGCAGAAATGCTCGCCGATAGCTCCTCATTGAACGCCGAGACAAGGGCAGCTTTGGTCGGGAAGTGCAGGAAAAACGTCGCGTTTGCGATATCGGCGGCGTTGGCGATCTCTTCGATTTTGACGTTGTCATATCCGCGTTCGCCAAACAGACGGATGGCGGATTTGAGAATGCGCGCACGGGTTTCTTGTTTCTTTCGGGTGCGCCGAGAAATCTGGCCGTTTTTCGTAGAAGATGTCATCGCGCCCTGGTTTTATTAGCTTGACCACCATGCAGGAAATAGTCCCGATCCGTCCACTTCCGGCGTTTTGGCCGCGCGTGATGGCTTAGCTGACTTGTGTAAGCTGGTCTTCGGCGTATGGCGAATCATTTTGAAGGTTGGATTATTGATCTCGCCTTGTGGTTCAATTAGGCGATCGCTGCCCGGGCCAGTTCGTCGGCGCGTTCATTGCCGGGGTCGCCGTCATGCCCTTTTACCCACTTCCATTGAACTTCGCGTCCCTCAACGGCCTCGTCTAATAACAGCCAAAGATCTTTGTTTTTAACTGGTTTTTTTGCGGCGGTTTTCCAGCCATTGCGCTTCCACGACTGGATCCAATTTGTGATACCATTTTTGACATATTGACTGTCCGTGTAGAGCGTGACGACGCCTTGTTCTGTCGTCGCGCGTAGCCCCTCGATTGCAGCCATAAGCTCCATGCGGTTGTTCGTCGTGTCCGCATCCCCGCCACTTATTGTGCGCTCTTGATCGCCATCGTAAATTGCGACGCCCCAGCCGCCTGGGCCAGGATTTCCGGTGCAGGCACCATCGGTATAAATCTTCAGCATGGATCTTTCCTATCGCCAGGCTATCGGGTGAGACTGTTTTTTGAATTCAGATGATGGTCAAGAAGGCGTGCATATTCCAGCGGATCTTTAACCGTCACAATTGCACCGTCGACCTGATTAATCCAATCAAAAAGCCGTGTAAGCAGGAAACGCAAGGCCGCGCCGCACACCATGATTGGAAGAGCATTTTTTTCCGTCGATGCCAAGGGGCGCACACTTTCATAGCCAAGCAGTAACGCTTTTGCCTTGTCCTGATTCCATGCGCCATTTTCAGAAGCCCAAGCATTCAGGCAAATTGCGAGATCAAGCACAAAAAAATCCGTGCACGCAAAATAAAAATCGATAACGCCGCACAATTTATTGCCATCGAAAAATACATTATCCGGGAATAGATCAGCATGAATGAGGCCGCGCGGCAAATCACTTGGCCATTGCTCGGAAACTGTCGCAAGGGCTCGGTCAATCAGGGATGTCAGCCCGGGCGCGCAGCGTTCGGCGTCGGCGCGACATGCATCAGCGAGGGGGCTCCAGCCCTCAGGGCCAAGATCATTTTTCCGCTCCTGCGCAAAGCCTCCTGCCGCATTATGCAGTTCGGCAACCGTACGCCCTAGCGCCGCGCAATTCTCAATACTGGGTGACATATGGGGCGCGCCGGTTAGAAACGTGGTGAGAACCGCCGGCCGGCCAGCAAGCCTGTGGACGCTCATGCCGTCACGATTGGCGATAGGGCTTGGCGTTGGTGCTCCCTGGCGCGATAAATGCGCCATCGCGCTTAGATAGAATGGCACGTCTGCCTCGCGCACACGCTTTTCGAACAGGGTCAGGACAGCTTTTCGTTTTGATTTTTTGGCGTCGATTAGGTGCAGAATGTAATTCGTGTTTTCCACGCCCTGTTCGACGCCCTGGAATTTTTCCAAAGCGCCAATATCGAATGCCGCCAAAAATCCAGTTATGTCAGCTTCAGTAAGATGGGTGTAGACGGCCATGGTGTATTCGAAATCTTATCCGGTCGCCTAAGTGATCATGCTATAAGTGTTAGACCGCAATATTAGGCTGTTTGAAGGTCACGTCTTCGACTACCACGTCGATGGTTTCAAGGGTTAAAGACCGCCCGGCACCAGCGAGCCGCTCCAGGAGTTGCTCTACCAGTGTTTCTGGTGCTGATGCGCCTGCGGAAATGCCAATAATATTGGCCTCACGTACCAGGTCGAGATCAAACCCGAGGGGATCACTCACCAGCAATGCAATCCTTGCGCCGGCTTTGTGTGCGGCTTCCACAAGGCGTTCGGAGTTTGAGCTGGTTGGATCGCCCACAACCAGAAACGCATCACAACCCGGGGCAACTTGTTTCACCGCTTCCTGGCGGTTGGATGTCGCATAGCAGATGTCATCCCGGCGTGGCCCGCGAATTTCAGGGAAGCGCTTGGTCAGGGTTGCGACGATTTCCGACGTTTCATCCACCGATAAGGTGGTCTGTGTGACATAGGAAAGAGCTTTTCCTGCGGGCGGTGTTACGCGTTGCGCAGCCTCGACAGTTTCGACGAGCGAGACAGAGCCTTCAGGTGTTTGACCCATGGTGCCAATGACTTCCGGGTGCCCGGCATGGCCAACAAGAATGACGTGCCTGCCTTCGGTGACTGCGCGCCGTGTCTCATTGTGCACTTTCAAGACCAGCGGGCATGTCGCGTCGAAGGATGTCATGCCTCTGCGCCCGATCTCACTGTAGACCGCCGCTGGGGCACCATGGGCCGACAGGATTAATGGTCGGTCTTCCGGTGCGTCTTTGATGTCGTCAACGAACACCGCTCCCATTGCGCGCAAGCGGTTGACGACATGGGCATTATGGACAATTTCGTGCCGGACATAGACGGGTGCGCCGTGGACGCTAAGGGCATCTTCAACCATTTTGATGGCGCGCACGACGCCAGCGCAAAAACCACGTGGCCCGGCGAGCCGGACGTGAAGCGTTTCTGGAGTTCGCGTGCCTTTGGTCTCCACAGGGGGGAGATGTGCTCTGGCGCTGTCAACGTGGGCAGTTTTTTTCATCGCATCCTACCATTCTCACGTCTGTCGGCGGAATTATTTCCATGTTTATTGCCCGATTCCGCGCATCTGCGGATATCGAACAATTGCACGTTTGCGTGCACTTGCGTATCAGGCTACCCAGCAAATGTAGTAGAATTTTACAGTTGCTTTGGCCGTTTGGAGGCATTCATTGCCGATCGCGCCACAATCGCAGTTGGTGGTCTTGAAATTGCGCGTCGCCGCGTAATGGTCAAAGGGACTTTGCCAGCGGTGCCACTGAAACCTTGGCGAACGGTAAAGGGAGTTTTTCACATGAAAAAGTTATCAGCACTGGCACTTTTCGCCGCAGCTGGTGTCGGCATGGCGCTTTCGGGCTGTGCATCGGACAATGCCAAGGCCGCACGCGAGAAAAACCCTGCCCCATGTCCGATTGCGGTGGTGTTGGACGACGCATCGCGTTTGATCGATTTCGATGGCGATAAAACAGCTGAGAACATTGCCTGGACGGCAGAGATTGTCGGTGTAACGCTGAATTGCCGATATTATGGCGATCGACCAATCAAGGCGAACCTGGAAATCGATCTTGCCTTTGGTCGGGGTCCAAAGGCGAGGGAACAAGCCCGTGAATATAGTTATTTCGTGGCGGTAACCCGAACCAATCGGGAGGTAATCGCCAAGGAGACATTTGTCGTCCCGGTCAAATTTGGGGGCTCGAAATCAGTACGCGTGTTGACCGAAAAAATCGACAAGATCACAATTCCACGTTCCAGAGAGCAAGTTTCAGGTGCCAACTTTGAGGTCGTCATCGGTTTGGGCCTGACCAAAGAACAGGCCATCTATAATCGGTCTGGCAAGAGCTTGAAGTTTCCTGAGCTATAGCGATGCAGAGCAGGATCACCGAAGAGCTTACCGACATCGTAAGTAAGGCGTTTGCAGCGGCTGAATTAGATCCGTCGCTAGGTGCCGTGCGTCCCGCTGACCGGCCGGACCTTGCGCAATTTCAATGTAACGGGGCATTGGCTGCGGCGAAGGCGGCGAAGCAAAACCCGCGGGCGCTGGCGGAGAAAATTGTCGAGACGCTTCGCGACAACCCAATTCTTTCTGACATCACCATTGCGGGGCCTGGTTTCATAAATCTCAAGGTGAGTGATGAGGCGCTGGGTGAACGTGTCGCGGCATTAGGCAAAGACGATCTCGTTGGCGGCTGGCGTTCTAACGAGGTGGAGAAAATTGTCGTCGATTATGGCGGGCCGAATGTCGCAAAACCTCTTCATGTAGGCCACTTGCGTGCGGCGATTATCGGTGAAGCCATCAAGCGATTAATGCGGTTTGTCGGTCATGATGCCGTCGGCGATGTTCACCTTGGCGATTGGGGCTTGCCGATGGGCCAGCTCATTACCGAGCTGGCGCTGGAGCAGCCCGATTTGCCGTACTTTGATGAAGAATTTGACGGCACCTACCCTGATACTTCGCCGGTTACGCTAGATGATCTCTCGCGCCTTTACCCGCAGGCGTCGGCAGCCTGTAAAGAAAACGATGAACGTGCAGCAGCAGCGCGCGCCGCGACAGCGGAACTTCAGGCGGGCCGGCGCGGATATCTTGCGCTGTGGGCGCATTTTGTCGCTGTCAGCCGTGAAGCGATCGAACGGGAATATGCTGATCTGGGCGTATCGTTTGAATTCTGGAAAGGGGAGTCAGACGCTGATCCTTATATCCAGAAAATGGCAGACGATTTGCGGGCGAAAGGCCTGACTGAAAAGGATGCCGGTGCCGAAATCGTCCGGGTCGCGCGCGAGACCGATAAGAAAGAATTGCCGCCGCTGATTTTGTTCAAGTCAGATGGTAGCGTGCTCTATGGCACTACCGATCTTGCGACGATCGTCGATCGCGTTGAGGTGCTTTCCCCGGACCGGATATTGTATGTCGTTGACCAACGTCAGGGCTTGCATTTTGAGCAGGTTTTCCGCGCTGCGGGGATGGCGGGTCTGTTTCCGGAGGATGGGCTGGAGCATCTTGGTTTCGGGACGATGAATGGCCGCGATGGCAAACCCTTCAAAACCCGTGCTGGCGGTGTTTTGAAGCTCCGCGACTTGATTGATACGGTGGACCAGAAGGCACTGGAGCGCCTGCGCGATGGTGGCTTTGCTCAGGATGTTCCTGAAGATGATTTAAAGCGTATCGCGCGCCAGGTTGGCGTGGCGGCGTTGAAATTCGCTGACCTGTCAAATCCGAGAACCACCGATTATGTTTTTGATGTCGATAAGTTCATGTCCTTCGAAGGCAAGACGGGGCCGTATCTTTTATATGCGCGTGTGCGGATTAGATCGCTGATCGAACGTGCAGGTGGCGCGCCGGAACACGGTGAAATCAAACTCAAAGATCCAGCAGAGCGCGATCTGGCGCTCGCTCTATTAGGTTTCGGTGACGCTGTGCGCACGGCAACAACAAAGCGCATGCCGCATTTTCTGTGCGAGCACGCATTTTCCCTGGCGCAGGCATTTTCAAAATTCTACGCATCTTGCCGGGTTGCCGATGAGGCGGACGAGGCGCTTAGAACGTCTCGTTTGTTGCTGGCAAAAACAACCGGAAAACAGCTGGATACCATTTTCGGTATCCTTGGCATCGACGCGCCCCGGCGCATGTAATTGACCCGCGGGGGCTTATCGCCCGGTTCGGTGCATGACATTGCAGATGCCGCGATGACCGCGAACTTCTAGCGTTGCCCCTGGATCAAGCGGAAAAAGCGTTCTTCCATTTGAGGGTCATCTTTAAAAGCGCCCGTCATTTTCTGGGTTACGCACGCGACATCGGGTTTGTGAACACCGCGGGTCGAAATGCAGTAATGCTGTGCGTCAATTAACACGGCGACGCCGCGTGGTTTTAGCGCATAATCGATCGCATCGGCAATTTGTTCGGTTAATGTTTCCTGGCTCACCAGACGATGGGCAAATGCATCTACAACGCGCGCAATTTTTGATATTCCAACGACACGATCCGATGGCAGGTATGCCACATGAGCTTCGCCGATAATCGGCACAATGTGATGCTCGCAATGGCTTTCCAGGCGGATATTCTTCATCAGGACGATATCATCATACCCGTCCACTTCCTCGAAGGTGCGTCCGAGGATATCCGTTGGATTCTGGGTGTATCCACCAAGGAACTCTGCGAATGCATCGACAAACCGCTTGGGGGTGTCGACCAGACCCTCGCGCGTCGGGTCTTCGCCGAAATAGGATAGAAGCGTTCGTACCGCTTCTTCCGCTTCGGTACGGTCGGGGCGGGGCTTTGTCACCGTCTGGGCCAACTGGATGGTTTCGGCACTCATGATTGAACGGCTCCCGGATCGTTTGCGTCTATTGAACGCTTCAAATTGACGAGTTCTAATGCGGCAAGAGCGGCTTCTTCGCCTTTGTTTCCGGCTTTCGTGCCTGCACGCTCCAATGCCTGCTCGATACTATCTACGGTCAAAACACCGAAGGACATCGGCACGTTCGTTTCCCGCATCGCGGCGGCAACACCGCTGGACGCTTCACCGGCGACATAATCGAAATGTGGTGTGGCCCCGCGAATGACACATCCAAGTGTCACGATTGCATCATACCGGCCCGTTGCCGCCATGGTTTTCGCCACAAAAGGTACCTCATAGGCACCCGGCGCATAGGCAACATCAACGTTTTTTTCTGAGGCACCGTGGCGGCGCAGCGCACTGCGCGCACCGGTTAAAAGCCGCTCGACGATAAGGTCATTCCAGCGCGTAACAACAACACCGAAGTGTAATCCGTCAGCTGACATGTTTCCTTCGAAAATTCTACTCATTTCCAGGTCCCGCTTATCCGATTGCGCGAATGGGCGCACCGGTGTTTTCCAGTGTTTCTCGATA
>SHAI01000116.1 GCA_004213235.1 Parvularculaceae bacterium | reverse complement strand
CTTCGCACACCGGATGCAACATTTTTGATCGACGATGAAACCATCACGAGCACCGCCGGCGTTAGCGGGGAAGGACCACGCGGCGCAACATTGCGGGCGGACCGGATGTTTGCCGATAATAATGCGCGCAAAGTGATTTTTGAGGGCAATGTGCAGACCCGGATCTACCCCAATCTCGAGCGCCCAAACTGCAAAGCTGATAATCGCGGATCAGCTGATCTAGGCGATTGCCCCGATCCAACCCGCTCCCCGCAAGAACAAGAATAAGGGAATTTCGAATGTTCAGATGGGCTTCCCGTCAGCTAATTGAATATCGTTTCGCCATCGCAACGATACTTTTGACCTCAGTCTTCGCCAATAGTGGCGCGAATGCCCAGCTTGTCGCCACGTCCGATGAGCCGCTGGACATTACCAGCGAGCGCCTGGAACGGGTGGAAGAAGTCACGACCTGGACAGGGAACGTTCAGGTGGTTCAGGGCGAGGCACTGTTGACCACTGATAAGCTCGTTATCTTTGGTTCAAATGATAGCAGTGTCGACGAGATTCACGCCCGCGGCGACGTCAGATATTCGAACGGTAGCGAAACGATATCCGGTGACGAAGCAGTTTACGACGAACAAGACAGGAGCCTCACGATGACCGGCCGCGTTGTGGTAACGCAAGGCAAGCAGATTATGCGCGGTGGCAAGCTGGTCTACTGGGTCGATACGGGGAAGATCCGCTTCACCGCACCGGAAGGGCGGCGAATCCGTGGCCTGTTTTACACGAAATCCGTCGAAGACTCCTCATAAACACCACACCGGTGCCCCCTGCCCCGTTTTTATTAATCCTTTAGCACCTCCACCTTATTACGGGTAATATCATGGCAAGCGTAGACGACATCACCAAACCGAAGCTCCGCCCGCACGTTGTGGACGGAAATGGCGGCCTACACGCAAACCATTTGGGCAAGAGCTTTAAACGCCGCCCGGTCGTGCGGGATGTGTCTATGGGCGTGAACCGCGGCGAGGTTGTTGGCCTTTTGGGGCCAAACGGTGCGGGTAAAACAACCTGCTTTTATATGATCACCGGCCTCATACCGGCTGATCAGGGCACCATCACCATAGACGGCCACGATGTTACGCGATTGCCGATGTACCAGCGCGCCCGCCTCGGTGTTGGCTATCTGCCCCAGGAAGCGTCTATTTTTCGCGGCCTCACGGTTGAGCAAAACCTTCGCGCCGTGGTTGAGCTTGTGCACCGCAACAAAGACAAGCAGCAAGCCCTGATTGATGACCTGCTGAGTGAGTTCAACATTACCCATATCCGCAGCGCGCCGGCGCTCGCCCTTTCAGGCGGTGAACGGCGCCGGGTGGAGATCGCTCGCGCGCTGGCGACTGGCCCTGCCTTTATGCTCCTAGACGAGCCTTTTGCCGGGATTGATCCGCTTGCCATTTCAGACATCCGTGAACTCGTGATGCATCTGAAACAGCGCGGGCTTGGCGTTCTTATTACTGACCATAACGTGCGTGAAACGCTCGATATCATCGACCGTGCCTACATCATTCATGAGGGGCAAGTGCTGGTCGAAGGCAAGCCCGACGATATCGTCGGCGACCAAGATGTTCGCAGAGTGTATCTCGGCGACAGTTTTCAAATGTAACAAGGAATGGGGGCAGTGTGGCGTTAGCTCCAAGACTTGAACTTCGGCAATCACAACAATTGGTGATGACGCCGCAACTGCAACAGGCAATAAAATTACTGCAATTGTCTAATCTGGAACTCACTGAGTTCGTTGAGCAGCAGTTAGAGGAAAACCCCTTCCTTGAACGCACCAGCGACCAGGACGAATTCACAACGGATCGTCGCACCTCAGACGAGAAAGTTGCCAAAGCAGATACGGACGATAAAGCGCCGCCCCAGGAGGAAAGTCTCGATTTAACGCGGGATGACGCTACCGCAATAGCGGAAGAAGCTCTTGACACGTCTTATGTAGAAAGAGATGGCGGCACGGCAGATGGCGAGGCCGCGCACACCGGCCCTGAAGGGATAAATGACTGGTCGAATGTTGGTAGCGGACGCGGCGGATTTGAAGACGGCCGCGAAATCACCGACACCCACACCAGCGAAATCACTTTGCGCGAACACCTCAATGAGCAGTTGCAGGTGGCAACATCTTCTGCACAAGAACTGTTTATTGGAAACTACATTATCGATCTTATTGACGATGCAGGATATTTACGCGAAACCACAGCCGATATCGCCACCCGTCTTGGTGCAGATGAACCTCTTGTTGAGCAGGTGATTTCGATCCTTCATACTTTCGAACCGGCTGGCGTCGGTGCGCGTGACCTCAAAGAATGCCTGTGCCTTCAATTAGGTGATCAAAACCGGCTTGACCCCGCAATGGCTGCCTTCGTCGAAAACCTGGAGCTGCTCGCAAAAGGTGATTTGAAAGGCCTGATTAAAGCCACAGGTGCCAGTGAAGAAGATGTCCGCGACATGATCGCCGAAGTACGTTCGCTTAATCCAAAGCCTGGTTATGCCTATGGGTCGGATCCCGTCCAGATTGTTGCGCCTGATATTTTTGTCAAGAAAGCCGCTGATGGTGCGTGGAAAATCGAACTGAACAATGACACGCTACCAAGGGTTTTGGTAAACCAGCATTATTATACCGAAGTGGCGAAAACAAAGACGCCTGAGAAAGATGCAATTTTTCTCCAGGAACAGTTTTCCAACGCAAGCTGGCTTGTCAAAAGCTTAGACCAACGGGCACGGACTATTCTCAAAGTCGCAGGGGAAATCGTACGCCAGCAGGACGCCTTCCTGGTGCACGGCATCACTTATCTACGCCCGCTTAATCTGCGCGCAGTTGCCGACGCCATTGAAATGCATGAATCGACCGTCTCGCGGGTAACGTCGAACAAATATGTCGCCACGCCGCGCGGCGTGTTTGAGCTGAAATATTTCTTCACGGCCTCGATCGCGTCTAATTGCGGCGGCGAGGCCCATTCCGCGGAAGCCATACGTCACCGCATCCGCGAACTGATCACCAGTGAAACACCAAAGTCAGTCTTGTCCGATGACAAGATTGTCGAGTTATTGCGCGCTGAGGGCGTAGACATCGCCCGGCGGACAGTCGCAAAATATCGCGAAAGCATGTCGATCCCCTCGTCCGTGCAACGGCGGCGCGCCGCAGCCCGGGCGGCGATTTAAGGCTTGGAATCAACGCCGCAAGGGTCGATATTAGATAGACGTTGCAGCGACAAAAGGTTGTTTTGCAATGCTGCACGTGCGTTGGGCGCAATGGTCGGACTGGCATGGATTATTGTGCTGAACCCGACCCAAAACGCGCTACTGCGCTTTCCCATCCGCGGCATTTCCCGTCGCATAAAGGAGGTTCAATGGATATTCAGGTCACCGGTAAAAATATGGATTTGGGCGATGCCTTGCAAACATATGTTGGCGATCGTCTGAGTGACGGAATTAAAAAATATTTTGAACGCGGCGCAGAGGCCGTCGTAACCTTTACCAAAGAACGACATATTGTTGGCTGCGAAATGACCACGCATTTGGCGTCGGGTGTATTTTTAGCCGCTCATGATGAAGCTGGCGATGCATATGGTGCATTCGATAGCGCACTTGCGAAACTCGAAAAGCGCGTCCGCCGCTATAAGCGGCGCTTAAAAGATCATTACGCCGCCAACAAGGACCCTCTACCGGCGGAAAATGCAGCGTATTTCCTCCTCGCTTCGCCACAGGAAGAAGAAGACCAGGGCAACGATAGCGCACAGGATGCGCCCATGGTCATCGCGGAAAGTCAGACCAAGGTGCGGGAAATGACCGTCAGCGACGCCGTGATGCAACTGGACCTGTCCGAAGACCCGGCTTTTGTCTTCAAAAACGCGGCTCATGGACAAATAAATATCGTTTATCGACGCCGTGATGGACATATTGGTTGGATTGACCCAACAAATTAACCCGAAACAGATTGCATTCGGCGAAAATGAGCGTATGTGACGCCGGGTTGCAGTTCCTGCATGAAATTAGCGGGGCGCGGCACGGGCATGGGTCCGGCGCATTATGGGGCGTGCGCTCGCGCCCCTGGAGCGGCCTGATCAAAATTTGGCCAGAACTCGACCAGAACGATGCTCTCGTTGAAAAAGCGAAGAATTCGAAGAATGCAGTGCACAAGCGGCCGCGTGCCGCGTTGATGAATTGGTGAACCATGGGTCTCGGGGATTATTTGACACTCGAAAGCATCGAGCACGATATGAGTGCGCGCTGCAAACGGGACGTACTATCTCAAATCGCGTCACTTGCAGCGAAACACACCAATGTCGCTGCCAAAGACGTTGAAGCGGCACTGATGGCCCGCGAGAAGCTGGGGTCGACGGGCGTTGGCCATGGCGTTGCCATTCCTCATGGGAAAATTGAAGGCCTCGACCGGATCTGCGCATTATTCGTTAAACTCGAACAGCCCCTGGCGTTTGACGCTCTGGATGACGAACCCGTCGACCTTGTGTTCGTCCTGCTCGCGCCGGAAGAGGCCACGGCAGCGCATCTCAAGGCGCTTGCCAAGGTGACGCGTCTTCTTCGGGACGGAAGTACCCGGGACGCCCTGCGCGGTGCGGAAACGGCCGAGGCAATGTTCGCGATTGTCACAGAAACAACCCGGGTCGACGCCGCTTAAACTGCGGCGACAGCGCGGGCAAAGTGCGCCAGACTATCCAGCAAGGGGCGCGGTCCGGACAGATGTGCCCGAATAATCGTGGAAAACCTGCCTGGCAAAACCTGATTGGCAAAACCTGCCTGTTAGTGAACGCTGACGGGGCTCATCTCGTGCTGACGCGCCGCCGCAAAGGCAAGAGCCCGATCGCCAACTAAAGCGATACGTTCGCCATTTGCCGCATGGACAGAATACAAAATCGCGTCCTCAGGCAGGTCGATCGCAATACCTGTTTCATCATCGACGAGTTCATCTGCAACCTCGGCAACCTCAACCGGTCGGACATAGACCAGACGCTTTCCGCCCAACTCTTCAAATTCCTTGGGTGACAGCGCGCTCACAAAGTCATCATCGTATTGCCAGAACGGAATTCGGTCATGAGCCATGGGCGATCTTCCTTCAAATCTCGGTGCCAAATTGACGAACCGAGCTTATTATGCGCGGCCAAAACCTAGAAAACGGTGAAGACAGCGCATATCGCTGCTTCAGGTAGTGTTAGATTATAACAATTCAATAGGTATCTGTTTCCAGGAATAGGCCTTTCAATGGCTTAACCATAACGATCGTGCGCCGTCCAAGTCGAAATTGTCGCAGCGCAGCAGTACGCTAGATACGCAAATAACCCGGCTCAGGCAGCCACCAAGCGGGGCGCAATTGCTAACAGGGCCAATCCCATGAGCACGCGGTAGATCACGAAGGGCGTGAAACTGAGCTTGCGGGTGAAGTTCATGAAGACGGAAATTGTCAAAAGGGCCACAATGAACGAAAGCGCCGCCATCAGGGCAACAGCTCTCATGTCCCCAACATTACCCTCAGAGAATAACTCAAGCGCGGCAAATCCACCAATTGCGAGGATCGACGGGATCGCCAGCAATATGGAAAAACGCGCCGCCTCAGTGCGGGACCAACCAAGGTAGCGCGCCGCGGTAATGGTCACCCCCGATCGACTTGTCCCTGGCACAATCGCCAACATCTGCGCCAGACCAATAACGACCGCTTCACGCCAACTGATCCGCTGCAGACCTTCTTTGTCCCCCAGCGCGCGATCAGCGTGCCAGAGCAGGATACCGAAAAAAATACTCGCCCAGGCAATGACGTAAGGAGAACGTAGGTAATTAATCATTCCGGTCAGCGCCACGACCGCCCCGACAAGCACCACCGGCACACTGGCCAGCGCTATTTGGAGAAACAGTTTTCGATCTGCCGACGCCTTGAACCTCAGCGCATCAATGCCGCCTCGACACAATGTGGCGGTTTCCGAGCGGAAATATATCAGCACCGCAAAGAGGGTCCCGATATGAGCCGCAACATCCATGATTGCGCCTTGGTCTGACCATTCATCGATCAAGAGCGGGGCGAGGATGAGATGAGCAGATGATGAAATGGGGAGGAACTCCGTAATCCCCTGGACTATTGCAAGAACAATCAACTGAATGAGCGGCATGGCTGTTCACAACTTTCAGACAGTGCGGCCGGTTTACCCGGGCTCGGCGATCTTCAGACGACGGTATGCGGTCTACCCTGAATCCCCACAATGGGTACACTTAAACGGAATCGCGTTCACTAACGGTGCTGCCAGGCATTAAAGTTCAGTGAACGCCGAACACAGGCCGCTGGCCAGCCGAAATTTGGCCCGTAAGAGATCATCCAATGGCTGTGCGAACGCAAAGACTAGCGAACGCCGCCAAAAAAGGGTCAAGTCAATCTTCATATGCGCCGCAAGAAGCGTAGACGGAGGCTTCCCCAATGACGAGCGAACAAGACCCACGAAATAGCGCGGCAGATTCTGCAAGGCCGCTTTTCTTCCAGCAACGCTTCTGGCCAGTTTGGTGGACCCTGTCGCTAGGGACATTCGCCGATAACACCCTGCGCCAGGCGCTGCTCGTCGGCATCCCTTACGGCATTGTAAAGGTCCCCTTTTTTGACAATCCCGATGATGCAATGCCGGTTATTGGGGCTCTATTCCCGGCAGCGATCATGTTGTTCACCCCGCTATCGGGTCAGTTAGCGGACAAATATGAGACCTCGATGATGTTTCGGCGAACCAAGTTCGCAGAAATCATTCTGATGGTCGTAGCCGCAGGGGCCTTCATCACTGGCAACGGGATTCTGGCTGTCGCCATGCTGTTTTTCATGGGGGCGCAGTCGGCCTTCTATTCACCCGTTCGGGTCAGCTCAATGCCGAAATATCTCGCACCAGACGAACTGCTTCGCGGGGCGGGCTTATGTAATGCTGGCCTGTTCGGGTTCATTCTGCTTGGATACGCAGTCGGCGGATTTTTGATCGTCAGCGAGGGTGGCGGGGTTAAGGTTGGGATCACGCTTATTGCAGCAGCTTTCATTGGTTGGCTGGCCTCCCTGCGCACACTGCCTGCGGCTGCGAACGCGCCGTCGCTGAAGCTCAGCTTCAACTGGTTCACACAATGCTACCGCATGTTTCGGTTCGTGTTCGACGCGCCAGGTGTCGCCGCACCGCTTCTCGGCGTTTCCGCCTTCTACTTCTTAACGACCGCTGTGACGGTGATCGTCCCCTTATTCGCCCGCGACGCCCTCAATGCAGACGCGCAAACCGCAACGGTTTTAAACGTGCTTTTCGCAATCGGGGCCGGAATGGGTGCCATCTATGCGGCCAGCCTGTCGAAGAAAACTGACGGTCTTAAGCATTCCACCATCGCGGTCATCCTTGCCGGCACCATATCCATTGCGATTACCTTAGTGGCACCCATACTTTCTGCCGACACAACCAACCCGTTCACCGTCAACAAATTGTTCACCACGCCCTTAGGGTGGTTTATCACCGGGTCATTTGTTTCCACATCGGCTTTGATGGGAGTTTATATTGCCCCATTGCAGGCCGCTGTTCAGCGCCGGGCACCGCCGGAAACCAGGGCCCGCATCATGGCCGCAATGGTTTTCGCCAGCGCACTGTTCGCTATTCCGGGCTCACTCGCGATCCTCTTCATCACCCGAACGGGCGCGCGCCCGGAATTGACGTTCATCGCCGTCGGCATCGGCATGATTTGTATTGGGGTGACCATGATCTATCGGGCAAAGCGAAAAACCGCCATGCCCAATGGAATTTGAAATAAACCTTAGCGCGTCCGTTAAGGAATAATCGTTTCAATTCATGCTATAAGCGGCTTGTCGAATTCGGCCTACCCGCCTTCGGCATAATAATGCGCTCTGACAGCAGGCCAAAGCGCTCACAGATGTGCAGAATTTTTTAACCAGCGCGATACCGAAACCGCGTGCAGCAAAAAGGGCTAGGGATCGTATCCATGAGCGTGACCGCCTTATTTATTGCGATAGGCATTGCCCTTGGGTTATTCGCAGCAGCCACAACGCGAGAGCCGGTTGTCTGG
>SHAI01000115.1 GCA_004213235.1 Parvularculaceae bacterium | reverse complement strand
ACTGCAAATACGATTCTTATTCACCGGGCGGATCAATTTGGCTTGGCGCAACTTTACCAATTGCGCGGCCGGGTCGGACGCGCAAAACTGCGCGCGTATGCTTACCTGACGACCAGCCCGCGAACACCGATGACCGGCGCGGCGGAACGTCGTCTTAAAGTGATGCAGTCTCTCGACACATTGGGGGCCGGCTTTACGCTCGCGTCCCATGATCTCGATATTCGCGGTGCCGGTAATTTGCTTGGTGAGGAACAATCCGGACAGGTAAAGGAAGTTGGTGTTGAGCTATACCAACACATGTTGGAAGAGGCGGTTTCTCAGCTAAAAGATGGTGCGAGCATCAGCGAAGAGCAATGGTCGCCGCAGATCAGTATTGGGGCGGCAGTATTAATTCCGGAAAGTTACGTCACGGACCTCAGTGTACGAATGGGACTTTACCGGCGACTTGGCGATTTGCGTGATGAGCAGGCGATCCAGGGTTTTGCGGCGGAACTTGTTGATCGCTTTGGTCCTGCGCCATCAGAGGTAGAGCACCTGTTGAAGATTGTCAGCATACGTGAACAATGCCGCATTGCGGGTGTGGCTAAAATTGATGCCGGGCCGAAGGGGGCTGTCGTGGCGTTTCGGAACAATCAGTTCGCCAATCCCGCTGGCCTGGTGCAATTCATCAGCCAGTCGCCCTATGAATTGAAATTGCGCCCGGATCAGAAACTGGTGTTCCAGCAGAATTGGCCGGACGAGAGACAGCGTTTGCGGGGATGCCGGAAAATTCTGGAAATCCTGACGGATATCGCACTAGAGGCTGCTTGATAAGGCGGTATTGAAATGACGCGTTGAGGTTCGCAATTGATCGAGCAAACGGGCAAGCAATGCCTGTGCGCCTTCGCCGGCTTTGTGTTCAACGATATCAGTCACTGGAATGTATGCTGACGGATTATTGTCGCCGGTTGTGCGTCCGGCCAACACCCCGGTCAGACGTGCGGCGATCCGCGTTGCGTCATGCCAGTTCGTTGATGGCGTAATGATGACGATTGATTTTGAATTCAACGGCACAATGGCATCTTCCAAGCGGCATGCCTTTGTGCAGAGTTCGGCGAGCTCTGCTGATTCGATTTTCTCAGTGTTTGACGTGGTGGTTGTATTTGGCTTCGCCACCAGGGTTATGCCGATCATGGAAAACGGTGTGGGGTCCATGCTTCGCCGACGGATTAATTGATGGATTTGCGTGGCGAAGAACGTGGCGGATGTGGCCGGGCTGGCGGACATGATGGCGTTTCGCGTACTGTGCAGGAAGTGCCTGAGGCCGCGGGCAAGGCGACCTCTTTGTGCTGCTCGCCCGACCCGGTGGGCAAAATAATTATCTATAATTTCCGATGGATAGGCGTCGGCACCGATCGATGAAAACGCGCGAACGATTTCCATGTTCTGCGATACGGCGAAAATAGGGATCGTGCTGAAGCGCGCATGGCGCATGAGGGTGCGGGCGAGGGCATAAAGAAGGTCGTTTTCCTCTGAAGGCGAGAAAACGATCGCGTCGAAATTTTTATTTTCCAGGGCGCGTAATGTCTGGCCCGCGGTTAAAACGCTGACCGGGGAATAGGCACGTAAATGATAAAGCGCCGATGCGGTGATCGGTGATGGTGCGCCTGCAAACAAAATGCTTGGTGACTGCTTTTTGGGTGTCAGGCTGGCGGTGTCCGCGGGCAATGCCGTGTTCATTGCAGCTTTCAGGCGCTCGCTTGCTTCTTCTGCGAGACTGTTGATACGCATTTGCTGGCGCAATCGCGCAATTACCGCCGTACTTGACGCGTAATCAAACACGATATTGCCAGAATTTTGCAACGCCTGTCGTTCTGAAAGTTTCAGGTCCTGGCGCGCCAGGATAACAGTTACGCCGGGGCGCCCTGCTAGCGCGCTTTTGTTCAACAGGTCTCGGGCGCTGCAAGCTGGCGTGGCCGATCGACGGACGTCGATAATCGCAGCGCGTGCAATCGCTGGATTGATCCCGAGTGCTGGCGGAAGGATTAATTCATAACCCGCTGACCGTGCAGCATTAACCAAAGTAGGTTCCGGTTTGCCATGCTCGCTCAACCAGGCGATGCGTGCGCGCATATTCTTTTGATGTAGTAACTTACCCAAAACACCGACCCGGAAACGCAGAATACCTATTGGAACCGCGCTTAACGCGCGTCCTGCCACGTTAATTCAATTATCGGGCCAGTTTGGGCGCGAGATGGGAGATTACCTACCGCTGCGAGATGTTCAGTTCAAAAAGGCACCTTTGGGCGGGTTTACCTTGCCGCCGGAAATGCCTTTGTCGGTTTTGGCGGTATCGGCAGGGACTAGATTTTCTTGTCCTGTGTCCGCAATTTGCACGCCGCTTGTCAGGCAAACGTCCCGCTCTCCAACAATGGGAAAGACACCATTTGCGGCCTGTTTTTCATAGCACTCCAAAGACGCGAGGAATTCTTGCGGACGTCCCACAGGGCCGACTTCGCGATACAGCCGCGCCGTTTCAATGCTGACATATCGCCAATGCCAGGGCTCAAAACTGTCCTCGCCCGGGAGGTAATTATTGCCCGGCGGATAGGACAGGATAAACCCGAACCGAAATGCATTCTCCTCAAAGCATCGATAGGATTTGTCACTCTGGCGCATAAGGCGTCCGTTGACATCAATGTCGACGGCGAGACCAAGCTGATGTTCAGACATGCCGGGCGGGGTTACCCGGCCTTTGTGGCCGATGCGGGCAAACAGATCGCGCTGGGTGTTAAACGATCGATAGCCTGAGCGCAGGGAAAGCCGCTCACCGGCTTCTGATTGACACAAGGAAATAAGCCGTGCGAGACGCGCCGGGAGGCTATTTTCTTCAGCATCGACTTCAGCTTCATTATCTAGTGCCAGTCGCACTTTCATTTCATCGACGTTGGGTGATTTTGATAGGGGAACGAAGTAACGCTCAGCGCGGACCAGGTCTTTTGGCTTATATTTGTTAGACAGAACAAATTGCGGTGAGACCGGACGGTCAACGTCAAATGACCGATTGGTCTTCTGATTGGCGGCATATCGTCTTTCGCCGAAGGCGTCCCGGAAAAGCGCGCGCATGAGTTTGTATAAGGCTTCTGCTTCAGTTGAGCGGCCTTGAGCGGTATAAACGCCAGCGAGAAGCTTCATATAGAGGCTAAGTTCCGGACTGTTTGCACCGATGCGTTTTTCCTGGGCATGAAAGGCCTTGAGATAAAGTTTCTCTGCGTCTTCCAGGCGACCTAGTCGTTCGTAGACCGGCCCGAGGATCATCGCTGACTGGACAGTGTCCGCGTCGTCATCGCCCAGGATGTCACGTCGCCCCTTATGGGCTGTGGCCAATAATCCAGCCGCCGAATAAAGCGACTCTTGGCCGAGCGCGTAATGGGCCCCTAGCTCAGACATCTCTGCGAGTGTTTTCAGGCGTTCATCACGATTGCCGGTCAGCGAAGAAACATCGCCAAGTGGCGTCAATGCATCTGCAAACCCAACCGCTGCCTCCGCCACGGCTTTGCCATAGTAAACCGCTGCGTCGTGGCTTTCCTTGGCCGAAGGGGAAAAATTCCCATGGGAGTGCAGGGGAAGAACTTCATCGCCGGCAATGCGCAGAAACGCCGCGTAAATTGCAACAGCGCTCGAATAATCGCCGGACTGCATGCTGGCGATCGCCAGGGCATGTTCCAGCTTTGCATACGGGATTGGTGACAGACCTTTTGCCCATTCGCTGGCGAGGGCCGTTTCCAGCAGGGGCACAGCGTCTGCGGGGCGATACGCGTCTAACAGTGTTTGCGCCACTTGCGCTTTGAGCGGCGCAAGCGAATTTGGCAACTCGCCGTTTCTTTCCCGATGCGCCAGCAAACGTTGGCCATACACCGCCGCCGCGCGGTAGCGCCCGGCCTGGGCCAGCGTCTCATATCGGCTTTCGATCGCGGCGTCGTTGGTATGTACAGACACGTTGAAGCCAATCGCATAGGCGATTGCCAAGACGCAAAATGCGCCAACAAAATGAAATATCTGCCGGGAGAACATGATACTCGCCGTTACCCCAATTGATCCCCAAACACACACCCGCCAAAAGCACCTCCGGGAGGGGGTGTTTCAGCGCCAGCAAGTGTCATCCACGCGCGAGGCTAACATTGAACAACGAAATATGCGAGACGCGCATTCAAATTTGCTGCGAATTTAATGGGCAACGGGTTCGGCTGGTTGCCCGTTGAGATAGAAGGGGGCAAGGGCTCGTGATTGAACAGAGTGATACTAAACTTGCTGGGCGGCGGCGCGTCTATCTCATGCGCCATGGTCATGTCGATTATTTCGCGCCAGGCTTGTCGGACCCGCGCTCGGTTCCCTTGACAGAAAAGGGCCAGGAGCAAGCGCGTGCCGCCGCTGAGGCATTAGCTGCGGTGCCTTTTGACATTGCAGCGCATTCTGGCCTGCCGCGCACAATTCAGACATTAGACATTGTACTGTCGGGACGCACCCATATGCCTCCGATCATCGAATCGCCAGGCTTGGAAGAGCTGAAGAGTGGCTGGTTAAAGGCAGAAAACCGCGAGGAACTCGCCGCGCGACTGGCATTTTGCTTCGACGGGGCTGACGCGCCGGGGGCAAGGTTTTTGCCAGATGGCGAAAAATTTACCGACGCGCAGGCGCGAATCGTCGGCGCGTTGCAATCGCTCGTGCTTGAGGGGGCAAGCTGGCGCACCGCCCTTGTTGTGGCCCATGAGGGGGTTAACCGGATCGCTCTTGGCTGGGCCTGTGGGGGCGGGCTGGCAACTGTTAGTGCCTTTGAACAGGACCTGGCCTGCGTCAATGTCATCGATTTCGACGTCACGCCAGCAGCTGGCGGTGACGGTTTTGTGGTCGAGCGCGCAATTATCAAGGCATTGAACGTGACGCCCTATGACTATGTGAAACATGGTTTGCCGAAAACGAGCTTGGAACATCTCTTTGATGTTGATTTCGGCCGTGCGCGTCCGGCGGTACCGGGTGGATAAAAGACCAATCAGTTTATGCGCTTTGACGGTTGCAATCGGCGTTATTCTAGCATTCTCTTTTATATGATTGTGGGCGTTGCAAGCGCTTGAGAGCGTTGCTGCAGCGATCGTGTCGGGGTGGAACTTTGATGCCTTACGGTTCGAAGAAAGGTTTGAAAGCGCCTGGCGGTTTTGGCGTTGCGGGTTTTCCGGGCTTGAGCCTTGCTGCATTGGGCGGTGCGTTCGGTGTGCTTGTAATCGACCTGCAGCAGAAGGGCGAGGCGTCATCGCTCTTTACGATGAATAAATGGGTGGCGACATTTGGCGAGTTCGCGGGCTTTGGCCATGCACCATTATGGTTGGCCGCATTCATTGTGGTAATTTTCGGTACCGGGTCGATTTTTTATTTCCAGCCCGCAACGCGCAAGGGCGCTTTTGCCTTGGGGCTTGGCCTGTCGGCGGTGATCATGACCGCAATACCGGCGGATTTGGGGGAAGGCCTTTCCGGTTTGGGCGAGGAAGCGCTTGGCACGGACCAACAAATCGCGCGCGTGATGCATGGTTCATACATGCCGGTCGGCATGACCAGCACTGATGCCTCCCCCGCGGACGACGAATATTACAATGTCCAGCTGAAGATTGAGGTGCCCAATGGGCTGCCGGAACATATTGGCGAGGCAATCCGCCGTGGGGGCCTACGTGGACGTTTGCATAATGAGTCTACCGGCAGAACCTATAATTTGTTTCGGAACGCTGGTGGTAGGGTCCGTTATGATGACAAGCTGATCTTGATCCAGGCGGCGGTCCCCGCAAGCGAAGTCGAGGCGCGCTTATGGGTGCGTATCGAACTCAACGGTTATGTCATTGAGGAGCAATCAGCCGACGCGCGCGTCTCAACACCCTTGGAATGGGATATGACTTTGCGCCCGACATCAGTGCCCATGATGATCCGGCGGTTTGGCAGGTCATTCTGGTTCTGATAACGCTGCCTGCTAAGACTGCTAGGTCTGGTAAGGCATCTATGACCTGGTGTATTCGGGGCGTCGGTCTTGATAAGCCGGTCTTGATAAGAAAGATTTCGACTTTCGCAGGCGGGTCATCCTAGTTTCGCGTAATAGCGTTGGACCCCAGTGCCGGCATGCTTCAAATTTGGTAGTTTTTTTCGGTTTGTGCCGACGAGTAAGCGTAAACATGTCAAACATTTTCCGCCCGTTGAGAAAGTATGGCGCCTCTCCCCAATGGACAGCGACGCGCGAAGTGTCCGGGCTCGGTGTCTGGCTTGGGGGACTGGCGCGCACGCTGTTTGGTGTCATGCTCGGTTTTTGCATCGCGCCAGCAAGTGCGCCAGCAAGCGCGCTAGCAAGCGACGGTCCGAGCGATGTTTCGCTTGATCTGCCGGTTGATGAGATCATCGTGAGTGGCGGGCGTCTTGGGGGCGCGCAAGCCTCAGCCGTCGTATTTGCGCTTGATCAATCAGAAATTGGTGATTCGCGCGCGCCGTCTTTGAGTGGGCTCTTGCGCCGTGCGCCCGGCGCAAGCGTGCAAACAAACTCAAGGGGCGAGAGCCTGGTTTATTTGCGCGGTGCTGGCGAACGGCAGACGGCGGTGTTTTTCGGAGGTGCCGCGATCAACATCCCCTGGGATAATCGGTTAAATCTTGACCTGTTCCCGGCGGCGGTATTGTCCGATGTGCATATTACGCCCGGCCCAGCCTCTGTGCTCTTTGGCGCGAATACAGCCGGCGGTGTTATCGAGCTGTCACCGTCGAGCTTCTCTCTGGAGCCGCAATTGCTGGTATCGGGAGAGATCGGCGAGGCTGGGGTACGCGATTGGTCTGTGCTTGGGGCATCGCCATTCCGGGGGATGGAAATCACCACACAGTTTGGCCGCCAGCGCCGCACCGGTGTGCCCTTATCGCAAAAGGCTGCGCTCGATTTCTTTCAATCCGATGATGATATTCGAACGAATACTGACGCCAGGGCAACGAATGGCATGTTCCGGCTGGCATATGATCAGCGTGATGATTTTCAACTATCTGGCACAGTTCTGGTCATTGACAGCGAATTCGGGATTGCCCCGGAGGGTCGTGAAGATCCGGCATTATCTCGCCCGCGCTTTTGGCGATACCCGAACCATCGCAATGTCATTGGTGTGCTGAATGCGAAATATACGGCTCCGGGCGGAACATCGATTGCAACCGCGTTTTGGTCGCAGCATGTCAATCAGGCAATCGAGAGTTTTGTAAATGCAGATTATGCGCAATTAGAAGACCGGCAAGAGGATCGCGACCGGTCTTATGGCTGGCGTACGCTTGCCACACATGATTTTGGAAATGATACGATCCGTGGCTCATTCAGCGTGCTTGATGCGCGCCATGTGCAAACCGACCGGGCATTTGATGGGGGGCTGCCCGGCGACACGACGCAACAGTCATTTCGCCGGCGTACGTTCAGTCTCGGTGCGGAGTATGAACGTTCATTGGCTGATGTAAGCTTCACCCTTGGTGCCGGCGTTGACGTCTTCCAATCGCTGGAAACCGGGCTCAGTGAAAGTGCCGGGGGGCTTTCTGCCTGGAGTGCCATTGCCGCAGCGAATTGGCGCGCGAGGGATAATTTTTCAATCACCGCGTCCCTTGCGCGCAAACCGCGCCTGCCGACGCAGCGGGAGTTATATGGCGATGGTGTTGGACGGTTTGTCATCAATCCGGACCTAAAACCTGAAACGCCATTTCAATTCGAGCTGGCGGCGCATTTGACGGGGGACCATTGGTCGTTGACGGCTGTTCCATTTGTCTCGATTACCAGCAACACGATTGATCGGGAAAGTATTGAAATTGATGGTCGAAACTTTCGGCGGCGTGTCAATATAGATGGTTCACGGGGCTTTGGCATTGACGTGGCAGGGTCCATAGATGTGTCGCAGGCGCTAAAACTTGAGGGAAATATCAGTTTACTGAACCTGCGGCGACGGGAGGGCGTTGCGGGCGCAAGGTTCATCGCCGAGCGGCCGTCCGTGTTAGGTTCGCTGGCCGTTGATTACGATACTGACGCAGGGTTGGGCGCGCGAATAGAAGCGCTGCAC
>SHAI01000114.1 GCA_004213235.1 Parvularculaceae bacterium | reverse complement strand
GGCCGCGTGTTTATCTCGTTAAGAGACTCCGACAAAGGCACCATGGTGGACGCGTGCCGGCGTCTTCTAAAAATGGGGTTCACCATCATCGCCACGGGCGGTACGGCGGATTATCTCCAGGGTGCCGGCGTTGAAGTAGAGCGAATCAATAAAGTGCTGGAAGGTCGTCCTCACATTGTTGATGCACTGAAGAACAAGGAAATCGACCTCGTTTTCAATACGACCGAAGGGGCGCAATCGATCAAGGACTCGCGCTCCATACGGACGACCGCGCTTGCCCAGAAAATCCCGTGTATCACAACCGCAACCGGCGCGCGCTCTGCCGTCCGCGCGATTGAAGCGCTAAGAGCAGGTGACCTCGACGTAAAACCGCTGCAGGCCTATTTCGCCTGAATTGTGGACAAGAAACCAGGCGTTAGTTCTGAACGCCGATGCCTGGTTTCATATCCTCTCGGGTCAACGTTCCAAGGGCGATGCTTTGGCGGTCTTTATGCAATGAAAACAAAAATGGGCGCGATGAAACGGGGCCGGCCTTTACCGCAAAAGACGGCACGCCAGCCTGGTGGTTCATCATTGGTTGGCTGACCAGAACGGCAGAGGATAATGGCTCAAGGAGTGCTTCACCCTTGGCAAAAAAACCAAGCAGAAACCATTTGTCGCCGCGCTTTTCCGCATTCACCGTGAATAGAAGCGCGCCCCCTTCGGAGACAGCCGCGATTTCACAACCAACTGTAAAAATGAGCTCCTCGCCGAGAGACTTTTCCCAATTTATATTATCACATACTGGCGGTTCAACAGAAACCAATGATCCGGCATTTTTGGTTAGCAAGGCCGACATAGCCGGCAGCGCATCAGGATTTTCCAGCAGAGATTTCGAAAGCGCCGGGCCGGCACGCTCCATCAGGACGATCGGGTCCCACGTCTTTGAGTAAGCGGAAACTGTTTCCTCAACATAGCTATCCGCCTCGGCGACCAGTTCTCTTACGTCACTAAAAGCAGAAAAACCGATCACAAAAAGCGCCATGATCGATAGAATCACCAGCCCGCCAATAACCGCCAACATCTTGAATAAAAAATTCACTGTCTAACCCCACTGCCCCGGCGAGAATCCCGCCGCCCCATTTCCCACCGGCTCTGCGGCAATCCTAACCATCGAATTCCGGACTTGAAAGTCAGTTCTTGTGCCTGACCATCACATAATATGGCCGGTCAACCCCGCACAACTGCGGCCCACCTGGAGGATAACCCGCTGCCCCCTTGAACGTGCGCGCGCTGCAACATACATTCTGACGCGAGCAGAGGTCGCCAGCGCAGGAAACGCGCAAGGCGGCTTTGTTGATTCAATAAAGGCGACGTTGTGGAACAAACTTCGTCGAGCCAACTTCGTCGAACGATCAGATGTCTCATGTTTAGGGCTCAGACCGTACGGCGGAGCGCGATCAGGACCGGGAAATGGCGCGAAAGGCGCTGCTCCGTGAAAGGCATATAGATGCAAAAAGTCCCAATGACGCCGGGCGGTTACGCCCGGCTTGAAGAAGAAATTAAGCACCTGAAAAATGTTGAACGTCCCGACGTGATCGGTGCGATTGCCGAAGCGCGTGCCCATGGCGATTTATCCGAAAACGCCGAATATCACGCCGCGAAGGAGCGCCAGAGCTGGATTGAGGGGCAGATCCTTGACCTTGAAGACAAGTTTTCGCGCGCCGAGGTGATCGACGTGGCGAAGATGGAGGGCGAAACGGTCCGTTTCGGGGCAACGGTGACCTTGATCGATGAAGATACCGAAGAGGAGAAGACCTGGCAGATTGTCGGCGACTATGAGGCTGACGTGAAGGCCGGCAAAATCTCGATTTCCTCCCCCATCGCCCGCGCCCTGATTAACAAAGACAAAGGCGATAGCGTGGAAGTGGCCGCACCAGGCGGCGCCAGAGCCTATGAAATTGCTGAGGTGGCCTACGTTTGACCGCCCTTCCCGATGATGATGGCGCAAAGTTCAGCGTAAATGACGGCAGACCAAGATCATGGACGAAGGCGTTAACCCGCGGATGGCGCGGAAAATGCCCTCAGTGCGGGAAACATGCCCTATTTAAGGGATATGTCCGCGCCCACGAAACATGCGGCAATTGCGGTTTAGAACTTAGTGGCCACCGGGCGGATGATGCCCCGCCCTATGTCACTATTATGATCGTCGGTCATATCGCGATCCCCCTCGCGCTTGGCGCGAAGCAAATCCTTGATCCGCCACTCGCCCTGCAGTTTGCCGTCTGGGGCCCGCTCACGCTTATCGCAACGGCATATCTCCTTCCGGCGGTCAAAGGTGGGCTGATTGGGCTACAATGGGCAAACCGCATGCACGGTTTCAGCGACGATCAGGAAGAAGATCACTAGAAGACAGGTTTCAACCCCGTTTCAGGCTTGACTTGGAAGCGCTATCGATTAGGTAACGGCGCTTGCGCATTGCGAAACTAATGATTGAGGAGACCCGGCCATGGCGAAGCCAACGACCGTTAAAATTCGGCTGAACTCCACCGCCGGAACTGGTTATTTTTACGTAACCAAAAAGAATACCCGCACCATGACCGAGAAAATGGTCATGCGGAAGTATGATCCGGTTGTGCGCAAGCACGTCGAGTTCAAAGAAGGTAAAATCAAGTAAGACGCCGTTATCGTCCGAACGATGAAACGCCAAAGCCGCCCAATGGGCGGCTTTTTGCGTCGGGATCATGATGTTCAGCGGCTTTTTAAGCAGCCGCGCTTTTGATAACGCGATTGCGGCCGCCAGATTTTGCTTCGTAAAGCGCCTCATCGGCCCGTTTGATCAGTTTTTGCGCGCTATCTTCGCCTGAATGATCTTCTGTAGACGCAATCCCGATAGAAACGGTTACGGACAACTCGTCCCGGCCGCCATTCAAGATCACGGTACGACCCGCAACGTCAGCGCGCAATCGTTCTGCCACCGCGCTTGCCAGATTTTTATCCGTATCTGGCATTGCGATCAGAAATTCCTCCCCACCATAGCGACACGCCAGGTCAATCGCCCGAACCGACGCGCGAATACGGTCAGAAAATTCCTGCAGCACAATATCACCAGCATCATGGCCATGGCTGTCATTGATCGTTTTAAAGTGATCAAGATCGAGCACCATGATAGAAAGTGGCTTGCTCGTCCAGGCTGCACGATCGAACATTGCTGACAGATGGCTTGCCAGATAACGCCGGTTATAAAGACCCGTCAGCTGATCCGTAACCGCCATTTCCAGGCTGGCCTCGAAAGAACATCGCAAATGGTCAACATACCGCTTTCGGCGCACCTGCGTTGCAACGCGGGCCGTTAGTTCGTTTTTATCAACCGGACGTGTTAGGTAATCATTTACCCCGATATCGAGTGCACGGACTAATTTTCTGGTATCACCCTGCCGGACAATGGCGAGAATGGGTGTCAGCCGGGTCTCTTCAAATGAGCGTATTGTTGAACAAAACCTTAAAGGGTCAATCACCTCTATCGACATGTTGACGATGACAAGATCAAAATCACCGCGCTTGACACGACATTGGGCAATTTCAGGGTCGGTCTCAATGGCGACCTCAAAATTCTCCGCGGTCAAAAGCTCATAAACCCGCGCAGAATGAGCTGGCTGGTCATCGATTACAAGAATACGCGGCGGGGTATCATCCTCAATGTCGGCGATTAAGTCCGCCTGATCAACGACGCCAATCGACTTGCCGGTCGCATAGCGCATGCGTAGCTCGTCAGTCATTACCTTCAAGCGTGTCAGACTGCGCACACGGGCAAATAGTGCGAGATCTTCCACAGGTTTGGTCAGAAAATCATCTGCACCAGCAATGAGACCCTGTACACGGTCTGCTTGCTGATCAAGCGCCGTAACCATCACCACCGGAATATGAGACGTCTCCGGCGTGGATTTCATAATTTGGCAGGCTTCAAACCCGTCCATTCCCGGCATCATAACATCCAGAAGAATAATATCTGGCTGTTCTGCTATCGCCAGTTCAATTGCCTGCTGGCCAGAGAATGCGGTGAGCACGTCGAAATACTCTGCGCGAAGCTTGGCTTCGAGCAATTTAACATTGGGTTCGAGATCGTCGACGACCAGAACACGTGCCGTCATGAAACCTCCAAGAAAGACTAAACGAACGAGACAGTGCGCAAGAGCCTAGTCCAAATACCTTTTCACTTTCTCAAGAAAATCGGCAACTGAGATAGGTTTTGCGATATAATCCCGGCATCCACCTGCCAAAATTCGCTCTTCATCGCCTCTCGTCGCATACGCGGTGACGGCGACGATAGGTGTTTCTTTAATAAGGGGATCAGCCTGAATCTCCTGAGTGGCCTTCAAACCTGAGATTTCTGGTAGCTGAATATCCATCAAAATCAGATCGGGCGCATCAGACCGGGCTCGAGCAATTGCTTCGGCACCATTTCGCGCCTCAATAACGCGATAGCCATGCACTTCCAGCAAATCATGGAAGAGCTTCATGTTCAGGTCGTTATCCTCAACAATAAGAACGGTCTTCGCGTCCTTGATCGCCTCAGAAGGTGCACTCGATTTTTCCATTGCAGCCATGGCGGCCCTAACACTTTTTGGTAAACGCAAGACAAGATATCGCGCAAAAGGTGTTAATTGATGGTTTATGCTGAGCATTCTGCGACGCAGCCTTATTACCTAAGACATGCTTCTGCGCTCTGAAAAATCCCCCAGGGACCTGCCACGCGTCGCGGCAGCGCCGATTGCTCATCCAAGCGGCCTTTTTTTAAAAAGCCAGAGGAATTTTCCATCTAAATGCCGGGCGGCGGCGGTGCGGATTTTAGAAGCCATTTAAGTATTCGAAAATGGCATATGAGCTGCAACCACAGATGACCCACGCCGAGCCTTTCGAAACGCTAGATCAACATCATGACCGTTCGGGTATTGGGGCTGGGTTGATCCCGAGCAAAAAAGAATGGCGACCCCTCCTGGATTCGAACCAGGGACCGTTCGCTTAGAAGGCGAGTGCTCTATCCAGCTGAGCTAAGGGGCCGTATTAGGCAATAATTTTTATAACTAATGGGTCCACGGTTTTCTGCGCGCAAACGCGAAATTATCCGAATATGCCTTGGCCTGAGGTTGCCGGGAAGCTGCCTCGATCACCTGGAACGGAAGTGCTCGCTCTTCACAATAGGAAATTGCCGCCTCTTTCGTGTCAAAAGACAACCGGACCTGCCCTGAGGACGTGTCAGCGCCACTTGTCCACCCCATAAGAGGGTCGATGCGACGCGCCGTTTCAGCCTCGAATTCCAAAACCCAGTGTTTTGTTTTCGCCCGGCCGGACTGCATGGCTGTTTTCGTCGGGCGGTAAATTTTCGCAAACATCTTGTTCTCTCGAATAAGCACCAAAGCAGCTTTTTTTTCGGGCACCGCGCCATTTCGCGCAAGCCCTATTTAAACGTCATTGCGCCACTATAAGCCGCACGGCGTTGGCCGCACTATGATGTGCGTCCCCGCCGAAGACAATGATTGAGAGGTGCACGCCAGGAAGCCATCTGAAAAGAAGGGACCATAATTAAATGGTCGGAGCGGCAGGATTCGAACCTGCGACCCTCTGGTCCCAAACCAGATGCGCTACCAGACTGCGCTACGCTCCGATATTTTTTCGTCAAAGAAGACGGCCGCGAACGTATGCCGATGTGCACCGCCGAAGTAAAGCACCAAAGCGCCCCTGAACGTCAATTTTCTTGATCTGGTCTCACTTCGACTGCGGCCAGCCCTTTTGGCCCTTGACCAAAAGATGCTTTTAGCCGCTGCCCCTGCAACAACTCTCCCAGGCCACATTTGCGGAGGGTTTCCATGTGCACAAAAATATCCTCTGTGCCGCTGCCACGCGTCAGGAAACCAAACCCCTTCGCACGGTTGAACCATTTCACTTCAACCCGGATGAACTCACCCGCGGGCGTCTGTGATGGTTCAGCGACCAGGGGCATGATCGCCGTTGCTGTGCTCTCGTCTAAATCAAGCACGCGCAAGGCCTGTAACCCTTTTTCCCGGCGCACGACCTCGCATTCAATGGTCGCACCTTCGAGGGCCGTTGATCGGCCTATCTCCTTCAGGCAAGTCGAGTGGATCAGGATATCGCCGTTTTCGTCCTCGGGGATGATAAAACCATACCCTTTAGCAGGATCAAACCACTTGACGACGCCCTTGACCTGGTAGCAATCGTCGTCACCGTCATCGGTTGCGCCCGCCTGCTCCACGACACCTCGGGTATCACTATCAATTACGCCGGCCATCAGCGTCGAACCCCCATGTCATTGCCATTTGGCGCCTCAATTCAGTTTTTTCATATCAATCAACGCAATAGCGCCATTGATTCGCTCTCTGGTTCTCCCGCTCTCTCATTCGCGGTTTCGCATGAAAGGCAGGCAACGCAACAAACAAAATTTTACGGGCGTGTTTGCGAAGAAATAACACTCTGATTGTCCAACGCCCCGATACCACACTAATGGGTTGTGACGGCTTATGCAAAACTACCGTGCACACACATCCATCACAGGCGTGTTACACTGAGTCTTGGGATTCATAATCCGATAAAAACTTCGAAATCAGAAGCAGGAAAACATCAAAGTCCGATGAGATATTCTCCATCGTGACACCGCCGGCTGAATTGCGATCCATTTGTAACGCAACATCGCCGTCACTATCGATATAAGCACGCCCAAATTTCACTTCACTATTGAAATCACTCATGAATGAGTGGCCACCGAGGCCGAACTTAACGTCGGAAAGATAGGTGATATAGGAAACATCGGCGTCGACGCCGTCCAATCCGACAAACACGACATGCTCACCAACAGTTACGGCGATCATTTTTGGTTGGACGTCCTGGACAGAATACCCCTCGGCGCGCAGCGCGTCTGCGATAGCTTGCTTACCGATACCAGCTGCCTTGACCAGCGCAAAAGGCGCAAGCGTCAAAAACGCGGCCACACAACAAAGAGCTATTCGTTTCATTCCGCACCCCTCGCCAATTGGCGTCTTTACGAAAAGTTAATAGACCGAAATCCGCAGCGCAAATCAATGGCGAGCTGGTTGCGCGCGCGCAACTATGGCAGGATTTAATCAGGGGCTACCCGTCACCGATGGTTCGATGATGAATAAACAAACAAGTGTAGAAATGCAGAAGCCACAGATAAAAGTGGCAGGCCCTAGGGGAATCGAACCCCTCTTTCCAGGTTGAAAACCTGGCGTCCTAACCGATAGACGAAGGGCCCGCGGCGACCGCTGTCGTGCGGGAGCGCGTCATATAGGCGACATGCCCTACTAAACGCAAGCGCGAATTCACGTAAAATATCATCCGCGGCGCAATAGCGCGATCAGGCGATTGCCGCATCACTGATCTGAAGCTGCACCGCACCGCCGCCGCGCCATTCGTCGGCTTTCAACTTACCCAAGACATGCACGCGCTCTGCGGTGGAAAGGATATCACCCAAGCGCTCGCCTACCGCGCGAAACGCAATCCCTCGAATTGTCTCGCCGCCTGGCGCAAGCAATGTCACTGCGAGGTGATTGACACCAACCGGGCGGGCATCAATTGGAGCCAGATCGCTCAGCATAAAAATCGGTTCGGGGTTTCCTGGCCCATAGGGGGCCGCCCGCGCCATATCGTCAACGAATGCTCGATTTGCCGCACCAGCACCGATAACACCATCGTAAAGGCTTTTGCGTCCGGCCATTGCCCTTGCCACATCGTCGGCCAATCGCGTGATGAGAAATTCGGTGAATTCCGGCAAATGCGCTTCTGCCACCGTCAAGCCAGCCGCCATCTCATGGCCACCCCCGGCAACCAATAAGTCCGCATCGCGTGCGCTGGAAATTGCGCGGCCAAGATCTACCCCTGTAATCGATCTCCCCGAACCTTTACCGACACCATTCTCAAGCCCGATAACGACTGTCGGCCGGTCATATATCTCTTTGATCCGGCCAGCGACAATCCCGACGACACCAGAGGCCCACCCCTCCCCGGCAACAACAATAACCGGCGCATCGGCAAGTCGCGTGCGGTCAATTAGCGCAATCGCTTCGCGCTGG
>SHAI01000113.1 GCA_004213235.1 Parvularculaceae bacterium | reverse complement strand
CGCGACGAAATCATATGTGTCGCCTCTGTAATAGGAGCGTGCGATCTCGACAATTCGGCCATCATTCAAAAAGCCGCGCCGCTCAACCAAAAGGCCAGCGTCATTTTCGTTCGCTTCAAGAAGTCGCGCCTGTTCTTCAGTAAACAGAATAGCCCGCAAGCGTTGCAGCGCGCGGGTCGGGCGATACCCGGCTTTACCAAGGGCCTCGTAAAGAGAGGCGTCGACAACATCCATTGATGGTAAACAAAACTCCGGCACCATTGTATATTCAAGGGACATGGGCAATTGATCGGCAAACCGCAGACGATGAAATCGGTAAAGCTTTATGCCCGGGCTAAGACCATAGCTCATTACCTCGTCCGGCGTGACCTCGCTGAGGGAGCGCTCAATCCAAGTGCTATGCGGTGTAAGGCCTCGTGCCATCATCTCTTCAGAAAACGAGGTCAACTGGGAGAAATTTTTCTCAACCCGGGTCGATACAAATGTTCCCGCACCCTGGCGGCGGGTTAAAAGCCCCTCATTGACGAGGCCTTCCAATGCCTTGCGGACAGTGATGCGAGAGACGTTGAATTCCGTGGCCATATCGCGCTCGGCGGGCAAAAGCTCATCAGGCCGCAGCAACTTTTCGTCAATCGCTTTGCGCAGTTTTCGTTGTAACTGCTTATAAAGCGGCTCCCGCACGCTTTCGTCCAGTGGTCCTACAGTTTCTGCAAATGGTGCCATTCAGTTGCCTCAGTCGCTCAAGTTAAATGCATTGTTTATAGCCACTTACAGTTCCAGTTTGTAACGCTGATTCTCTGATGGCAATCGGCTATCTTTCCGGAAATAGCAGAGAAATGGCCCTTAGCCTACGAATTTTCAGCAAAATTCGATCCCGCTTCGGTGGTATCCAAGGTCTTGGTCAGCAAAAATGGTATCTCAACAGGTACTATTAAATTCGTTAATGGTATTGAATTGGACATGTAACGCTGATACTGTTCACGTACACGTTTAAGGCTGTGGGAGCGGTCTGACCGGAATTTGAGCTTGATCCAGGCACGTTCGGGCTGCCTGTGTTTAACGGGAGGGTACCTAGATGAGATTGAACAAAGCGCTTTTGGTGGGGACTGCAAGCTCCATCGCCTTGATTGCGTCCGGCAGCGCGATTGCGCAGGATAGTGACGCAAATGCAGAAGATACTTCCGATGTCATTTTCGTGACCGGCATTCGAAGTTCCCTGGCAAGTTCGCTCGACACCAAGCGTAACGCGGACTCTATTGTCGAGGCGATTACAGCCGAAGACATCGGTAAGTTTCCCGATAAAAACGTTGCAGAATCGCTCCAGCGCCTGACCGGCGTCGCAATCAACCGTGAATTCGGCGAAGGCGAACGTGTCTCAATTCGCGGTACCGATACAAATTTAAGCCGTACGCTCTTGAATGGCCATGCGGTTGGTACGGCCGATTGGTTTGTGCTCGATCAGCTGGAGGCAAGCCGGAGCTTTAACTACCTGATGCTGCCGTCGGAAATCGTCAGCAGTCTGGAAGTTTACAAGAGCCCGCAAGCTGACATTGATGAAGGTGGTATTGGCGGTACGGTTATCGTGCGCACCTTGAAACCGCTTGATGGCGAGGAATTCTCGATTTCAGGGTCCGTGGGTGCAGCTTATGCTGGCCTTGCTGACGAAGTTAGCCCGCAGGGTTCTTTACTGCTGAACTGGCATAATCGAGATAAGACATTCGGGGTAAATGTCGCCGGGATCTGGCAGGAACGCGAACTTCGCCGCGATGGCATCGAAATTCTCGGATATAATTCGATAATGCCAAGCGCGACGAATCCGACGATTCCCGCTGGCGGCCTCCTTGTGCCCGATGTGATCGGCTCGGCAATCTTCCGTCAGAAGCGCGAACGTCGCGGTATAAATGGTTCCATTCAATGGGCACCGAATGATCAGTTCGAAATCAACCTGACCGGCCTTTATTCGGAGATGGATGCCGATAACTTCAACAATAACTACCTGGCGGCCCCAGGTCGCAAAGGTGGCATTTTCAACCTCTCCGACATTCAAAACGGTGCTGCGCTTTCCGGTTCCATCCCAACCGGGCAGCCTGGCTTCTCATTGATCTATGATGCGATCGCCCGCGAGGCATCGACTCACACGCAATCTTACGATGCGGAAATATTCTACCGACCAAATGATCAGTGGGAGTTTCGCGTTCAGGGTGGTTACACCGAAGCAATGGGTGCCACTGATCGGCAGTTCATCTGGGAAACCTTAACATCAGCTCCTGGCATCGATTACGATTTGACGGGCGGTGCGCCTGTTGTCTCATTTGACGGTCTTGATCCAACGGATCCCAACGATCCTACCGTTCTTGCTGAAGTCGGATGGGCCGGCGGCGGTTGGGAAATTACCAACTCTGACGATGAATTCTATATGTTTGCCGACGCTGAGCGTGAGCTTGTCGATGCAGGCCCGTTCCGCTCTGTCAAGTTTGGTGGGAAATTTACCGATCACGACCGCGCCACAAATCAGATCAACCAGCAGCGCCGGAGCCTGTTCTCATGGTCCGGACCACTCGCGACGGGCTGTGATTCCAACGGCGTATCGCAAACGTTTGATAGCGCGGCGGATCTTGCTGCTGCGTCAGGGTTTACTCGGTGTGGCCTTTCAAACATCAATATGGGCTTTACGCCGGATAACTTCCTTGAGGATATAGCCGTCGCTGGAACCCTCGACCAATACCTTGAGGTCGATCCGGATATCATTCTCGCGATTAGCAATGACATACCGGCTGTTGATCAAACCACGCCAAATTCAACAGGCGCGGCAACGCCGCCGGATCTCGTCCAGAATGCAAATGTGTTCATTCCTGGTGGCAGCTTTGACATCAACGAGCAGACGTTTGGCGGTTATGTCATGACTGACCTTGAAGGTCCCGAATGGCGCGGTAATTTTGGCGTGCGGGTCGTTCATACGAAGATCACAGCAGATGGATGGCAACCTGGTCTTGATGCCGGCGATCCTGGCACAACGACAGATAATTTCGGTATTCCAACTGGCGAAATTGGTGGCTTTTTTGCGCCAATTAGCGAAGAGGCATCGTACACGGACATCTTGCCGAGTATGAACTTTGCCTATGATGTTACGGACGATATCGTTGTTCGAATCGCGGCGGCGAGAACGATGACGCGGCCAAACTATAACCAGCTCGTACGATCAATCTCCACAAACCCGACTCTGTTTACGGCAGTTGGCGGTGGCGCTGCTGATCTCGATCCGTTCCGCGCTAACCAGTTCGATCTATCATTCGAATATTACTATGCGCCAGCGTCTGCGTTTAACATCGGGTTTTTCTACAAAGACTTACAGTCTGTTATTGCGATAGCTGAAGGTGTTGAACGCTTGCGGATTACGCCTGCGGTTGACAATATGGGCACGCCGGATATCGCGGACGATGTTGCCATTCTGAACCCGGATTGTACCTTTGTAAGCGGCACTTTCCCGAACGAACTCTATGATTGCGACTTCGATGTCAGTCGTCCACGGAATGTTGGCGGTGCTACAATCCAAGGTATCGAGGTAGCCTGGCAGCATACGTTCGAGAACGGCTTTGGCGGGCTTGTGAACTACACGTACACCGACGCTGAACAGGAAGATGGTCTACCGATGCCCGGCGCGTCGGAGCATATTTTCAACGTAACTGGTTTTTACGAAAACGAATGGCTGAGCGCCAGGGTTTCTTATACGCATCGAACCGATTTCTTCATCCGCATCGATCGGGCGAACCAACTCAGCCAGGATGATACGAAATCCCTGGATGCGTCTGTTACAGCAAAGCTCAACGAGAACTTTTCGGTGTCGGTCGACGCAATCAATCTTACCGATGAGCTGATCGAGCAATACTCGGTTGAAAGAGCCCGTCCGCGTGCAATCTACGATAATGGCCGTATCGTGTTCCTAACGCTGCGCGCCAAATTCTAAATCCCTCCCTACAGGCATCATCATCGGGGTTCTTCAATGATGATGCTTGAAAACCCAAAGGCGGGCCAGCGTAACTGCTGGTCCGTTTTTTTTAATAGAGCGCAAAAACAGATAGTTTGATATCATTTAGCGGAGATAGCTGACGTAACCGGAAGAGCTCTATGGCAGATAGGATTGACAGCATTATTATCGTTGGCGGCGGTACGTCAGGCTGGTTGACGGCAGCCTATCTTGCCCGACGCCTGGGCACCCATCGCCCGGACGGCGTGAAAATTACCCTTATCGAGGCAAGCGATATTCCCGTCATCGGCGTTGGGGAGGGATCGTTTCCCTCGCTTCGTACGACCATGGCGACAATCGGGGTCGATGAAGCTGAGTTCATGCGCGAGAGTTCCTGCGCCTTCAAGCAGGGCATAAAGTTTGTAAACTGGGAACATGCGCCGGAAGACGGACGCGACCGGCACTACTATCATCTGTTTAATTTTCCGCGGATGATGGGCGGTGCAATCGATCTATCTCCCTACTGGCTCATGGGGTGCGCTGGCGAAGGCGTTTCTTTTGCAGACGCCGTCACCCTCCAGGAAGAAGTTTGTGAAGCATCACTTGGCCCTAAGCGCCTCGACGACAAGCCTTATTCAAGTCCCATGAACCACGCCTATCATTTTGACGCTGGGCACTTTGGGAAACTCTTAAAAAAAACCGCCATCCGATATGGCGTCAAACACGTTATCGGTCGGGTAGAGAGCGTCAATGTTGCCGCTAACGGAGCCATCGAATCACTTGACGTTGATAGCATTGGAAAGCTGAGCGCCGGATTATATATCGATTGTTCAGGCTTTTTTGGTGCGATGATCTCAAAAACACTCAATGCGCCGCGCCGTGATTTGAGTGACATTCTATTTGTCGATCGTGCGCTTGCTATTCAGGTACCTTGCGAGTCCGATACCGATCAGATCGCGAGTGCGACAATTTCTGCTGCACAAGAAGCCGGATGGATATGGGATATCGGGCTTGATACCAGGCGCGGCGTCGGCCATGTTTTTTCAAGTCGGCATACGGATGAAAATCGCGCCGAAGAGATCATCCGTAACTATATCGGCGATGCTTCGGACGGCCTCAATGTGCGAATGTTAAAGATGCCCACCGGCTATTGTGAAACGCCGTGGGTCAAAAACTGCGTTGCCGTCGGCTTGGCGGGCGGGTTCCTGGAGCCGCTGGAGGCTACAGGGATCGCAATGGCTGAAGCAGCGATTCGTTTGATTGCAGACTATTTTCCCCGTGACGGTGAAACAGAGCCGGTCGCTAAGCTATTTAATCGAGCGATGAATGAGCGCTATGAAAATGCGGTGGAATTTATCAAGATGCATTATTATCTCACCAAAAGAACGGACACTGAGTTCTGGCGTGATAATGCACGACCTGAAACGGCACCGGCGTCGCTATTGGAAAAATTACACTTGTGGCGGACACGCGCCCCCACCATGACAGACTTCTCAAGCGTCCACGACATGTTCAAACGCGAGAGTTATCAATATGTGCTCTTCGGCATGGGGTTTCGCCCCGATCTGACGGGCAGAGAGTCTGAATTTCCATATGTAAAAGAGGCGAAACTTGAGTTTCAGCGTATTCGCGCGGCAGCAAAAAAGGCGACCGCTGCCATGCCGGATCATCGTGCGCTTCTCACTGACGTTTACAAAAACGGCTTCACGCCGCAACATCGGGCAGCCGAGATCGGGAGGGTGTCGTGAGAGAAGAGACTGATATCTTAATTGTTGGCGGCGGCACTGCGGGGTGGTTGACGGCAGCCTATCTTGCTCAGACTCTTGCATCAAACAAGAAGGGCGGGGTTCGCGTCACGCTAATTGAATCCAGCGATATCGGAATCATTGGGGTGGGGGAGGGGACGATACCGACAATCCGTGCAACGATGAATACGATCGGCGTCGATGAGGCAGTTTTCATGCGTGAAGCGCATGCCTCCTTCAAGCAAGGTATTAAATTCGTCAACTGGACCCACGCCCCTGAAGACAATCCCACTGATTGGTATTACCATTCTTTCAGCCAGCCGCGCATTATGGAAAATGGGCAGTCTCTAACGCCATATTGGCTAATGGGTCTGAGCGGGGGAGCGCACTTCTCGGATGCTGTTTGTCTGCAGGATCGACTGTGCGAGGGGTTCCGTGCGCCGAAAACGCTGCAACATGGCCCCTATCTCGGACCACTGTCTTACGCCTATCATTTTGATGCTGGCAGGCTTGCCACATTATTAAAGAATCTTGGGGTTGAACGCGGCGTTAAACACCTGATCGGCAATGTCGAGGAAGTTGTGCTTGATGAGAGTGGTGCCATTGAACGCATCAAAACCAAAGAACACGGCGATTTGCGCGCGAACCTTTACGTCGATTCAACGGGTTTCTCCGGGCTCTTAATCGAAAAGGCACTTGGTGAGAAATTCCATTCTTTGAACAATCAATTGTTTGTCGATAGCGCGGTGGCGATTCAGGTTCCATATGAAGATCCGAATGCGCCAATGAACGTCGCGACCGTATCGACCGCCCACGAAGCTGGCTGGACCTGGGACATTCCGCTCGCGGATCGGCGCGGTGTTGGCTATGTCTATTCGAGTAAATACACAGATGATGATCGTGCAGAGCAAGTAATCAGGAACTATATTGGGCCTGCCGCACGAGATCTGTCGGCACGCAAACTAAAGCTGCGGGTTGGAACGCGGAAACGAAACTGGGTCAAAAACTGCGTCGCCGTTGGCTTGTCCGCAGGTTTTCTGGAGCCGCTTGAATCTACCGGCATCATGATGAGCGAGGTTGCGGCGCACCTTATTAGTCTGCTTTATCCGCGGAACGGCGACATGGAAGCGGCAGCGAAGCACTTCAACCGGTCAATGTCGGAACGATTTCACGCCGTAACGGATTTCATCAAGTTACATTACTGCCTGACCAAGCGAACGGATAATCCTTTTTGGATCGATAATACGCACCCGGATACAATACCTGATTCCTTAAAACAGCGCCTGGAATTGTGGCGTCAACGTCCGCCGGATGTGTTTGATTTTCCGAGCCTTCATGAGTGCTTTGAGGCATTCAACTATGAATATGTTCTCTATGGAATGGAGTTTAAGACAGATTTGTCGGGGCTGGATTCTATTTATCCGCATAAGGAAATGGCCCAGCGAGAATTTGCGCGCGTCGCCGCCGCCGCGAAACAGGCGCTAAACCGGTTGCCCGACCATCGAAAAATGCTCCAGGACGTTTATCAAAAAGGACTGGTGCCGACCCGGAACGCTGCGACGGCTGAACGCCAGATTTCCGCCCTACGCGGGAGTTAGTGGTGCCCGTCGGCCTGCCCCGCTTTAGCGTTTGCTGATGGTTTGGGCAGCTTGAAGACATTTCGCTTTAACCCGTCTGGTAATGTCTCTCAGCATGATGGTCGCCCGAAGAGATTCTGACCGTTCCCTTAATGAGGGCCGTTGGTAACTGGAATTCTCCGTTGTGAAACTCGGAAAATCGCGGTTGGAAGCGCGGAGCCGTCAAGTAGCTCAAGCGTCTCCGCCCGCGATGACAAGAGCGCCGAGAGGGTTTGGTCACCAAGTGCGAAATGCGGTCGCGGCCAAAAATTCATTACAATCAGGAAGTTATGATAAGCTGAATGGTGCCCAGGGGCGGATTTGAACCACCGACACGCGGATTTTCAATCCGCTGCTCTACCAACTGAGCTACCTGGGCAAAACGCAAGAAAAGCGCTTTTATTTCAGATGCTTGGCGAAAATTGAGTAGGAGTTCAATCGTCCCGCAAGCAATCGCGAGCGCGGGATGTACATTTTTGTGCCCGTCTTGTCTAGCGGTAAGTTGGCCAAACGCGGTGATAGCGCTGCAAATTTCCCCTCGGCGGTGGGGGATTTACGCGAAGTGGCGAGGGCCGCGTGCGTGAAGTGGCGAGGGTAGCGTGTGGCAAATCTCCACCAGTACGCCGTGTAGCCGGCGTCCGCCCTGGGAAGGAGGAAAGCCGGAGGGGAGGGCTGCGCGATATTGCCGGTCTACTTCGCCACCCAGCCACCATCGATCTGGTGTGACGCACCTGTGATCTGCGCCGCCGCGTGGGAGCACAGGAAAACGGCGAGGGC
>SHAI01000112.1 GCA_004213235.1 Parvularculaceae bacterium | reverse complement strand
TGTTGGTGGCATAAGGCCGGATGGGTTGCATGATCTTGCAAGTCTCTTTTGCTTTGCGGATGTCGGCGATGTCATCGGGGTGAGACAGGCAGACACCCTGTCATTATCGATCACTGGTCCGTTCGCGCATGTATTATCCGCTGAACCGGTCGAGCGTAATCTGGTGTGGCGGGCTGCTGAGGCGCTTGCCGCCGCGGCGGGATGTGCGCCCGCTGTACAAATTACCCTGGACAAGCGTTTGCCGATTGCGGCCGGTATTGGTGGTGGATCGTCTGACGCGGCGGCGACCTTACGCGCATTGGTGCGGCTTTGGGGGCTGGACATTAGTGCATCACAGCTTGCCAGAATCGCTTTTGAACTAGGGGCGGATGTCCCCGCATGCCTGTTCCGCCAACCCGTCCTGGTGCGCGGCGCGGGGGAGCAGATTAGTAATGTGCCCCCCCTCGCACCTTGTGCAGTCTGTTTGATTAATCCGTTGATTGAGACACCGACGGGCCGCATTTTCAGCGCGTTTGACAAGGATAATCCGCACCCTGAGCCACCATTGCCATTTCACGGCGGTGCTAAATCCTATGACGGGCTTATTCAGATGATGCACGAAACCCGCAATGACCTGGAGCCTTACGCCATGGCGTTGCGTCCGGCAGTGGGGCATGTGCGTACCTTTTTAAGTGCGCAGCCGGGATGTTCATTTGCCCGTATGTCGGGGAGTGGCGCGAGTGTTTTCGGCCTGTTTTCCTCCTTCGAAGCAGCTAAAAGAAGCGAGATTGCGGCACGCGGTTCTGGTTGGTGGGCAAGCGCGGCGCAGATTTATGACAGCGATGGTGTCAATGGCCTTCACTGAAATGATTGCTCGGTGCTTTTGATGTTTTCAAATCAGTATGCAGAATTATATCTTTCCGGTGCGCTCCTTCTGGCGACGGCTGGAATTTCGTATTTTCTTTGTGCCGGGTTTGCCAGGCATACAATTTTTCGCGATGACCCCAATGCGCGCTCAAGTCATGACCGCCCGACCTCCCGCGCCGGCGGTGTGGGGGTTTTTGCCACATGGGCAATTGCAACGCTGTTACTTGCATTTGTGAGCTCTGGGCAAGGTGGTGGGCTCAACAGTTCTGTCAGTTTCATTGGCGTTTCAGCGTTGGCTTTTCTTGTCGGCGTTGTGGACGACTGGCGAGGCTTAAAAGCGGCTCACAAATTCTTTTATCAAGCCCTCGCTGCTGGATTGTTTGTGTTAGCCTTTGGGGCGATTAATCTGGTCCCACTGCCTTTCTTCGGGTTTGTTTCTGTGGGACTTGTCGGGCCATTTTTGACCATATTCTGGCTCGTTGCGTTCATGAATGCATTCAATTTCATGGATGGGGTCAATGGCCTTGCGGGGCTGGCTGGTATCGTCGGTGCAAGCGGTCTGGCGATTGCCGGTTCCCTGGTTGGCAACGATTTCGTTGCGATGTCGGCGCTGGTTTTGTGTGCCGCGCAATTTGGGTTTTTGAGGGTAAATTTCCCGTCCGGACGCATATTCCTGGGCGATGGCGGGTCCTTGTCCATAAGTTTTATTCTGGCATCGTTAGCGGTGGTACTGGCAAAAGACCCGCCAGGGGTTGGGGTTTCAGCCTTGTTCCTCCCGACACTTTTTGCACCATTCATTTTCGACGTCGCCATAACACTGGTACACAGAGCACTTCGCCGACAGAAAATTCTCCACGGACACAATGAACATATCTATCAATTGCTCGTCCGGCTTGGATGGAGCCATGCTGGCGTCGCTTCCCTATACTTTGTGCTCATTATGGTGAGTGGCGGTGTTGCGCTCGCCATGCTGGCGCTTCCCGGTAACCTCCAATGGATCGCGCCAGCTGCGATTTTTACCGCGCTTTTACCCGGCGCATTGGCGATAATTTATCTCGGCGCGTACTTTGATTTGCTCCCGGGGTTAACGATAGCCAAACCATCGAAGCCCGGGCGTAGGGAGGATAATGTTGACGAGGAAGTTAAGCCAGTAACCGGTAGTTCGTTCTAGGCCGGTGGAGAGGCTAATATTCGCGCTGTACTGACGACTTGGCAATTGCGATGAGGGCATCGCGTTGTGTGCCAGCCGGTGCAATATCCAAGGCGCTGATAGCCTGCTCGGCAAAATCCTGCGCACGCGCCAAAGTCGCTTGTAGGGCACCAGTGGACTCAACAAGCTCTATAGCCTTTTCAAGGTCATCAGCCTGCTGATGACGATCGTTGAATGTTCTTGTCCAGAAAGCCCGTTCTTCATCGTTTGCCTGGGAAAATGCATAAACAACTGGTAAGGTCATCTTGCCTTCGCGAAAATCGTCACCAACACTCTTGCCGAGGGATGCCTGGCGGCCTGAATAGTCCAAAGCATCATCAACGAGCTGAAAGGCGATACCAAGATATTCGCCGTATTGTCTGAGGGCCTGGCTCTCTTTTGCTGATGCGCCGGAGATTACAGCGCCGACTTCACCTGCTGCTGCGAAGAGTGCGGCGGTCTTGGCTTTCACCACGGCGAGATACATCTCGAAGGTGGATTTAATATTGTTCTGTGTCGCAAGCTGCAGCACTTCGCCCTCGGCGATAACGCCGGCTGCGTGGGACAGGATTTTGAGAACCTGTAAATCGCTTGTCGCGACCATGAGTTCAAATGACCGTGAGAAAATAAAATCGCCGACGAGAACGCTCTCTTTATTGCCCCAGATCGTATTTGCCGTTGATTCACCGCGACGCATTTTGGACTCGTCAACGACATCGTCATGCAGAAGCGTTGCGCCGTGAATGAGTTCTACGGCGGCTGCCAGGCGAATGTGGTTGCGGCCTTGATAACCGAACATGTTTGCGGCGCAGAGGGTCAAGAGGGGGCGAAGGCGCTTGCCGCCGGCACCGATCAGATGCCCCCCAACAGCAGGTATCATGGCGACATCTGATTTCAGACAGTCCATGATTTCGCGATCAACCCGGCCTAAGTCGTCAAGGCACAGGCCGCGCAGAGTTGCAACGGCGTCGGCGAATTCACCCGTCGGTGCATTTCCCGCTGAGGCGAGTTTTTGTTCGATATCTTTGAGCGCGAGCACCAAACTAATTTCTCCGCGACTGTCGCTGATCCGGACATTGGTGATTGCAAAATCAGCGGTCAAGTCAACACGTCCGAGATTGCGTTATTTTCTTATTATATAAGATGTATTGCGCATAACGCGCTTGCGGCATAAACGCCGGGGCTATGTCAAATAAACAACACACCTCAGACACCGCTGATCGGCCCGGCCAAGGGAAATCTGCCTCTTTCTTTCAACGGATGCGGAAAAAACTACCGATCATTGGGCAAAAGCCGCCGCAAGTCGCGGTATTGGAGTTAACGGGCGCGATCGGCGTCAACGGCATCGGGGGTTCCGGGCTCAGCCATGCCAAGATCGCGCCCTTGATCAAGATTGCGTTTGAAACGAAAAATTTGACCGCTGTGGCGCTAAGGATCAACTCACCGGGCGGTTCACCGGTTCAGTCGCGGATGATTTGCGACGCGATCCGCGATGAAGCAGCGGAAAAAGGCACGCCTGTCTTCAGTTTTATTGAAGATGTCGGGGCATCGGGCGGGTATATCCTGGCGCTGGCTGGTGATGAGATTTACGCCGATCAATCGTCTATTGTCGGATCAATCGGGGTTATCTCTGCCGGTTTCGGGTTTGATAAGGCAATCGCGCGGATCGGTATTGATCGACGGATCAGGACGGCGGGGATCAGCAAAAGCCGACTAGACCCCTTTGAACCGGAGAAGACCGAGGATTTAGAACGCCTTCAGGTCGTTCTCAATGAGTTACACGACCACTTCAAGAACCTTGTCAAAGAACGGCGCGGCGATCGCCTCGGTAACCAGGAAGACATTTTCACAGGCGACTTCTGGACGGCGGCACCGGCGCGGGAGCGGGGATTGATCGACGGAACGGAGCGTCTTGCCGCATTTATGAAGACTCGCTTTGGGGAAGAGGTTAAGTTTACCACCGTGAAGGCACGGCAAACGATGTTTAAAAAGTTGTTTGGGAGCGCTCACCGGCCTGAGATACGGCACAGCGCGCCTGACCAGCCTTCAAGCCGGAGCGACAGTCGCGAGCTTAACATCAGATCGTTGCTGGACGTTATTGACGAGCGGTCCCTATGGGCGCGGTTTGGACTTTAAGCCAGCGGTGCTGACATCGCCCCGTTGAGGGTGTAATATCGAACGCTCATGCAGAGATGCATTTATAGTGGTGTAATTGGTTTAGTGGTGCATTTGGGGCGATATCGGAAGAGGAGCCTATCATGGGTGCATTGACAGGTATTGTTGCCGGGGTCGCGACGCTTGGTGCGGCGGTTGCGATTTATCGCTTCGCCGAACGTAAAGCTTCAGCGGTTCGTGATGCTGTTGAAGAAATACGGCGTAATGTTGGTGCTGGCGGGCCGGAGGGTGCGGTCCTAGACTACCAGAAAGACCCTGAGGACGGGGTTTACCGGGCTAAACCATAGCTTGCGCGCCAATTAACCAAAAACCGGGCCGCGAGGCGGGTTCGCCAGCTGGTTTTCTTCGCGCGTGTCTGCCAAGAACCGATGTTCGTCTGGCGCAGTTCGTGTGGCCTCAGACTGCAAACGAACCGACATCTGATGGCTGCCGGGCGTTTCTCAAAGGGACAGTACGTGCAGCGGCAAGATTTAACCTCCAAAATTGACCGGGATGCCGACGCTGGGCACGAGGCGGACGGTTCGATTGCTTTTATTGATTTAGAGGCGTCGGGCCTATTTCCTAATTCCTGGCCTGTGGAAGTTGGTTGGGCTGTTGCTCACAAGGACATTGACGGGGCGGTGCTGATTAGGCGCGCACCAGGCTGGTCTGATGACGCTTGGGACCCGAAAGCGGAAAGCCTTCACGGCCTTTCGCGCGATTTCATCGACGCAAATGGTGAACCGGCACCGGCGGTCTGTCAAAAACTCAATGCGGCTCTGGCGGGGCGTCAGGTTTACGCTGACGCGCCGGCTTGGGACGGTTATTGGCTGTATCGGCTTTTTCAGGCTGGTGGGTGCAAGCCGGCTTTTGTGTTGAATGATTTTGGCACGCTGATGCGCCCACTTGTTGGGGGGCGGGAAGCTGCGCTCTTCGATGCCGCTGAAGCCCGCGCTCCGCGATGCCATCGCGCTCTGCCCGATGCGCTTCATCTCAAGGCACTTTACGAGTTATCACTGGAAATGGGCTGACGCGCAGCGGTCCAAACTGATGGCGCAAGCGTAAAGCCCACTACAAACACGCATCCAGACAGGCACCCCGGCCGCAATGCATACCCCTCTCAAAATTCCGACAAGTGCCGGACAAATGGCTGCGCGCAGCTATGGCGATCCAACATCGCCGCCGCTGATATTATGTCACGCCAACGGGTTTTGTGGGTCGACCTATCGCCAGCTCTCCGTGGCGCTTGCCAAGCGGTATTTTGTTCTTGCTGTGGATCTGCGCGGTCATGGCCGCAGTGACCTGCCCACCAATCCAAAAGCCCATCGTTCGTATCAAGTGTATGCGCGCGACTTGCATGAATTTGCCGATCGTGCCCGCGCAATGTTTGGTCTCTCCGGCGACTGGGTGTTTGCAGGGCACTCCATGGGAGCGGTGTCGTGTCTCCTCTGCGCAGCGGATCGTAGCGATGTTCGAGCCGTTCGCTTGGTTGAGCCGGTTTTGCTCCCCCTTGGTTTTCGGGTCGTGGCCTCCATGCCATTGATGCGTCCCTTGATGGATCGTTGGCCTATGGTGCGTGGGGCAAAGAACCGGCGCAATGTTTGGCCGGACCGGAAAAGCGTGTTCGATAGTTATCTAGAAAAACCCTTGTTCCGGCATTGGGCGCCCGGTGTTCTTGATGACTATCTGGAAGATGGCTTGGTTGAAACCGACGAGGGTGTTCGCCTGGCATGTGCGCCGGCGTGGGAAGCGGCCAATTTCGCGGCCCAAGGCCATAATGCATTCGCTGCAATCAGACGTTTAGCAGTGCCTTTATCGGTGATGACAGCGTCACGACATTCGACGGTTGTACCATCAGCGCGCGCCAGAGTGCGGCGTCTTGGCGGCCAGATAGTGCAAATTAACGCCAGTCATCTGGCCCCAATGGAAGAACCAGGCGAAGTTACGTCTTTTCTCGCCGGTTAAACCTTGGCCAGCGCGCCAATCTTCTGCTAAGCCGCGTTCCTGAGAAAGACTTCCACCAATAAAACAGTGGAAGTCGTGGTAATGGTATTAACCGCAGCATAACCGGTGATGAGCCAAATTCGCGGCGAACCGACAACATTGAACGTGAGAAGAGAAAGGTAGGCCATGAGCGAGACGCCAACCCCACCACAGATAACGGGGCAAATGTATCTCTACAACAAGCCGGAGCTATTAAACCCGGAGCAACACAAGGGTTTGGGCGTCAACAAGATAGAGCGGCCTTTCCAGTTCGCGGCAACAGCGCGCGCGTTACCGATTACCGTTTCGGAAATTGCGGCCGCCAGCCATGATTATCCCATTGTTTTTGCCTCGCTGGAATCGCCAGTTCCATTGGCCGTTGTCGGTATAATCGATGATGCCAATCTATTTGTGTCCGAGGGCGGACAGTGGGAAGAACACCGGTATATTCCCGGCTATGTACGGCGGTACCCGTTCGGTGCCGCAACAGAAACCGGCGGCGAACGGTTTGCGGTCGTGATTGACTCTGAATATCCCGGTTTAAGTGAAGGTGGGGAAACCCAACTTTTTGAAGGAACCGAGCCGACCAAATTCACAAGTGATGCGGTTGATTTCACCCGGCGGTATGAAGAAGACCGTCAGATGACAAACCAGTTCATCGACATGATGAAGGAAATGAATATCCTTTCCGGCCAGACGGCGCAGTATACGCCGACAAACGGCGGCGACCAGGTTTCGTTTGCGCAATATGTCGGATTTGACGAAAATGCCCTCAAAGAGCTGGACGACGAAAAATTCAAGCAATTGCGGACCGCTGGCGTGTTGCCGATCATCTATTCGCAGCTTTTGTCGATGACACACTGGCGCGGACTGGTTAGCCGACGCGCTGCGCGCTTCAACCTCACTGAAGAGAATGTGTTTCAGCCGCTGAAGCTCTCTTAAAAATTGAACTGATCGAAATAGAAGAGAAAGGGGTCGCGCGTCGCGGCCCCTTTCGTTATTTTGGGCATGATCCATAAATGGTGCAGTCTAAATGGCTGGCTGGACTTCCGGGGCGATCGCATTTTTCATGACCATGTTTGCCAGAATGAACTTCAAAGCATTGATCTCCATTGCGCTCGTTTGCCTATGTTTCAGCCTGGTGCCTGGGCAAGGTTATGCACAGCTTAGCGGCTCGCTTAAGCAAACCATCGCGACTGAGCGTGCGACGACCACGCTAGCGCCGGCAATGCGCGGCGGTGCGCCCGGCGGTACGGTTTGGTTTGTGTTCCGCCAGGAGCTGGCACCTGAATGGCATGTTTATTGGCGCAATCCTGGCGATTCAGGTCTTCCCTTGGAACTGAATTGGCGCGTGCCCGACGGGTTTTCCGTCGACGATGTTATCTACCCGACACCTGAACGCATTCCCGTTGGCCCGTTCGTGAATTACGGCCATCATGGTGAGCCGGTATTTTTGGCACAAATGCACGTGCCCGAAGATGCAATCCCGGGTGAGACGGCCACGATCACGCTATCGGCAACCTGGCTGATCTGTGAGGAAATTTGTGTTCCTGAGAGCGCTGATTTCTCCATCACGCTGCCAATTGTCGATAATCCGGTTCCAGATGAGGTTGAGGCGGGCTATCTGGCCACCGCGCGCGCGGCCCATCCAACGACCCTTGGTGAACAGGCGCAATTTTACGCCGATGCGGAAAGGCTGGTCCTTTCAATCCCGAAAACCGCACTTTCCGTGGCGGATATTGAAGACGTTTATTTCTTTGCGGCCGTTGAAGGGCTGGTTGCGCCAAGTAGCCCCCAAGTGACCGCCGATGGTGACGAGCGTTTGTTGATCGACCTGCCGGTCGGCGTTGCTTATGCGCCCGAAGAAATGTCGGCGTTGAACGGCGTGTTGACGTTTGAAGCGGCGGGCCGAAACTACGCCTATAGTCTTATCGCGGAGCAAGCTGCCGGGCCTGCGCCGACGCTAATTCCAGACGTTGCTGCCAGGCGC
>SHAI01000111.1 GCA_004213235.1 Parvularculaceae bacterium | reverse complement strand
CACGTTTTACCAACTCACGGGTGACCTGGAGTGTTTCGCTGGCATTTTCCCAACCGGCAATGCCGCCCCCACCGTCAAAATCTGAAGCAATGCCAACATGATCAATACCGGCAACCTTCACCGCGTGGTCAATATGATCGACAAGGTCGGAAACGGCCGCACGCGCTTCAAATTCCCACATGCCTCGTAATCGTTCTTGGTAACTTGCAAGCGTTTCTGGCGAAGCCACTGCGCGCTCGTCCGGTGTGGACAGGCCCATCTCCTCACGCAGCGACGTTCGAAACGCGACTTGCGCCTTGGTGTATGGTTTTAGATACGCATCCAGAGCAACAATTTGAACCACGCCATTGCCTTGCGCCAAGGCGCGCAACTGCTCATCATCAAGATTGCGCGGCGAATCGGCCAGCGCCTTCACACCCGAATGCGATGCAATGATCGGTGCTTTTGAATGCGCGATTGCCTGCAGCATGGTCTTTTTGCCGGCGTGACTGACATCCACCATAATACCGGACTTGTTCAGCATACTAATTAGCTTATAACCCGCAGGCGACAAACCGCCCCACTTTTCCTCACCATCCCCCAGATCTGGATTCGGGTTGGACGAATCGCCAAATTGATTATGGCCGAAATGGGTAACGCCAACATACCGCACCCCATCCATGGCAAGTTTGTCGATATCTTCCTGGCTGGGTGCCATTCCAATTGGAAAAGCGTTCTCCATACCGATAAATGCCACTTTCCGGCCTGAACGTGCGATCGACTTAGCCTCTCGCACCGAGTAAGCCAGCCCAACCTGTTCTGGGTAAGCATTGGCAAAGCGCCGAATAGCCGCCAGACGGGTAAAGGCGATCGCACGCCCTTGGGCCAATCCATCATTGGTCAGTTCTTTTTGCGGTGTGTAGACAATGAAAAACGCCGCATCCAGACCACCTGCGCGCATCTTTGGCAAATCAACCTGGCTTGTGGTGAAGCGCCCTGGATCGGTTTTAAACGTTGCAAATGACAGGGGCACATCAACATGTGTGTCCAGGGTCATGACCCGTTCATGGATTTTGCGCGCGTTTGCTTCCAATTCCGTATCAGGCAATGCAGCAGCAGACGCTGATTGCACGGCAAGCGATATCAGCGCGAGTGAACTTGACAAAACTCTTACCGAAGACCCCAACATCGTGTTCTCCAATCTGTATTGCTAAGCAGAATTCCGATACCAACTTAACGCGCGTGTTCCCTGGAGCGCTTTTCCTTCGGATCAATATGTCCGCGCTAAAACCTCTTTCACCGCATCAACAAGCTTTTCACGCGGGGCCGCAAACTGTGCCGGCTGGGCGGTACGCCACTGCGCATTATCCTCAATCGACTTCGATAGCTCAGCACCAAGATTTAAATCCTTGAGTGTTACCTCGCCCCGGGCGCGCTCATCTTCCCCCTGAATAACAGCGACAGGTGCATTGCGCCGATCTGCATATTTGAGTTGCTTGGCAAAATTAGAAGCACCGAGACAGACTTCGGCACGAATGCCCGCCGCGCGCAATTCCGCCGCCATCAATTGATATGCGGCCATTTGATCCTTATCCATGGCCATAATCACAACAGGCCCACGGGCATTGTTTGGCGCTACACCGCGCAATTCCAGCGCGGCGAGCAACCGGGATACGCCAACAGATACGCCGACCGCCGGCACCTCGACACCCTTAAACCTTTTGACAAGCCCGTCGTACCGACCACCGGAAGCAACAGACCCCATACGAACAGGGCGACCTTTGTCGTCTTCCACCTCAAAGGTCAATTCTGCTTCGAAGACGGGCCCGGTGTAATATTCCAGCCCGCGGATGACCGACAGATCAATCTTTGCCATATTGTCATCGACCCCAAGCTGCGCCAATTGGGACGCCATCGCGGCCATGGTTTCAACGCCCTTTGCGCCCGCCTGCGATCCGCCAATCAAGTCGGCCAGTGCATCACACGTCGCTGCGTTTGTTTCCTGTGTCGCCCCCATAAACGCCATGACCCGATCTATCTGCGGATCAGTCAGCTTAGCGCCTTCGGTATAGTCTCCAGAATCGTCCTTACGCCCCTCACCAAGAAGCAGACGGACACCATCAACGCCCAAGCGATCAAACTTGTCCATTGCCCGCAAAACACCGAGCTTCTTTTCAGCGTCACGTTCCTCATCAATGCCGATCAACTCCAGCAGGCCAGTCAAAACATGTCGGTCATTCAGCCTGATGATAAACTCTTCCTGGGGCACACCGGCCGCAATAATCGCCTCACGGAGCATCGTCACGACCTCGACATCAGCATGAGGTGCCTTTGCCCCAACCGTATCAGCATCGCACTGTGTGAATTGCCGGAACCGGCCGGGCCCTGGTTTTTCATTGCGCCATACCGAGCCAACCGCATATCGGCGGAAGGGTTTGGCCAATGCGTCGAAGTTTTCCGCAACATAACGCGCAAGAGGTGCCGTTAGATCATAGCGCAAGCTCATCCATTGATCATCATCGTCCTGCAGGGAAAAAACGCCCTGATTTGGCCGATCCACATCCGGCAAAAACTTTCCTAATGCGTCTGTGTATTCGAATGCAGGGGACTCAAATGGATCAAACCCGTATTGTTCATATACGCTGCATATCCGGGAGAGCATTTCCCGCTCTGCGACGATCTCCGCGCCGAACCGATCGCGAAAACCACGTGGGCGACGCGCTTTAGGGCGAAATGACTTTTGCTTTTTTGCCATTTTTGGCCTTCATCCAAAATCTAATATTATGCCGTGTGTATTGTAACAACACGCCTTTACCGATGGCGCTCATCTTGACCGCCCGTCTATACGCGAGTGCCCACCATTCGTCACTCCGCCAGCTGCGAAGTGTTGAGTGCCTTGGCAAACGCGGCAAAGACAGGGCGATACGCCATGCCAAACTCGGCAAATTCATCCGTACGCATATTCATATTTATCGCAACTGCCATATCATAATCAGGAAAAACCAGGAGCCAACTTTGCGCACCACGCGTTACGCCACCATGATTGGCATTCCGAGCTAACCCGACACCATCAACCTGGTATTCCCGCCAACGCCACCCAAGACCATATCCCTGCTCGTTGACCTCGCCTGATGAAAGGACCTGCGGTGTCCAGAATTCTCGCCTTGTTGCTCCCCGGATAAAATCCGAATCGAGCCAAAGACTACCAATACGAGCTAGGTCAGACGATGTCGCCGCATAGCCGCCGCCGGGCAATCGATGAGATAAGTCAACGGCGCGCCATTTCCGGTACCTTTCTCCCTCACGCAGATAGAATGTTGCAAGCTTATCAGCTGGATCGGCCCGTTTCGGCGCAACGATAGCTGCCTTGGCCCCCGCAGGATCCAGAACTTCACGTTCAATAAGCTGGCGATACGGAATGCCGGCGGCTGCCTCCATCACCCGGCCAAGGAGTACCGTACCCAGAGATGAGTATTCAAAATCGGTCCCCGGAGGAAACAGTAACGGGCTCCCGTCGAACAATGCCACGGCGTCTTCCAGACGATCAAAATGCCGACGCAGGGCTATCATGTGATAAATCCCAGGATCGTTTGTATTATCACCATAATGGGGGATACCAGCCATGTGTGAGGCAAGCATGCGCGGCGTCACTGAACGCCAGTCCTCATTCGGGAGTTCAACAAGATAACGTGCGATTGGTGCATCCAAATCAACAATGTCGCTGTCGACCAAACGTGCTAATGCGGTTGCAGTAATGGCTTTTGAAGTTGAACCAATCCCATACTGCGTACTTGGCGTGGCAGGTTCCGCCCGCGCAATATCTGCCCAGCCGGCTGTTCCCGCCCAGACCAATTTGCCACGAACAGACACTGCCGCAGAAAAGGATGGTGCTTGAATATCACGGCGAAAGCTTGCGATTGCATCGATTGCCTCGTCCGCCGCCTGTGCAAACGCAGGGTCATATAGTTCGGACCGCGTAGGTGCTTCCCCCTCTAGCGTCATCCACCCTATAGGCGGCAGGGGCGCATCACCATTATGAGAGAAAAAACCATAAACCGGCCACAGGAAATAAATGGCGAGACCGAGGAGGAGGCTGAGAATAATAATAATAGGACGCATGGGAATTACCGAATCGTATTGCCAGCTTGACTTGCTCCGGGCATGGCGTCCGGCGCGCGCCAATCAATTATGGGATCAATGCTCTCGATCAGGACAGGATCGAGCGGCACCTCCCCGGGAAAGGGGCCACCAGGCCCCGTTGCAACCGATCCGATTGCATCAACTACATCCATGCCCGCGACGACATGGCCAAACACCGTGTACCCCGGTCGCACGCCCAAATCATTCTCAAGGTGATTGAGGCGCGGGTTGTCCTTCAGGTTTACAAACCATTGCGCGGCCGCACTATCGGGGTCCATCGTCCGCGCCATCGCCACCGTTCCCCGGTCATTGGGAAGGCCGTTTCCTCCCTCATAGGGAACCGGATCGCGGGTCGGACGTTCGTTGAAATAGCGCGAATAACCACCGCCCTGAACAACAAAGCCCGGCACCACACGGTGGAAAATGGTCTGGATATAATGCCCGGCGTCTGCATATTGAAGAAAGTTTTCGACGCTCGCAGGTGCCGCATCCCGATGCAGTTGAATGACAAAATCACCCTTTGACGTGACAACTTTCACATACTCACTCGGCGATGCAGAGCGTTGGGGTTCCCCTTGCGCAAACGCACCGGGAAAAATGCTGAGACCGCAAAGCAATAGAACAATATAGGCGGCATGTCGCGTTGTATAAATCATGCTAAACTCCTCAAATCAGTCTGTTTCCGCTTGGCTGCGGATTGTGTTTACCCGGTTGATCAGTCGGGCCGTTGATCCGTCATGATCGCTTATCGGCAGGACTTCACCACCAATATTGGCAATCTTCGGCAATATTCTCTTCGCAAGGGTCTTGCCTAATTCGACCCCCCACTGATCAAATGAATTGATGCCCCAGATCACCCCCTGACAGAAAATCTTGTGCTCATACATTGCAATAAGCGCCCCAAGGGTTTCCGGCGTCAGCCGCTCGATCAGTATCGAATTCGTGGGACGGTCACCATCAAAGACACGGTGGGGGGCTATCTGCTCTATCTGATCAGCGGGATATTCCAGTGCTTCCAGCTCCTTGCATACGGCCTTGAAGTCACGACCAATCATGAGCGCCTCTGTTTGCGCGAGGAAATTCGCCAGCAATTTTTCATGATGATCAGCCAGGGGCGTTGCCGATAAGGCTGGCGCGATAAAATCGGCGGATATTGTATCCGTACCCTGATGCATTAATTGATAAAAGGCATGCTGACCATTAGTGCCAGGCTCTCCGAATAATATCGGCCCCGTGCCAGTTTGGGTGCGCGATCCATCGAGCAGTACAGATTTGCCATTGGATTCCATGTCCGCCTGCTGAAGATAAGCTGGCAGCCTGTGAAGGTGTTGATCATAGGGGAGAATTGCATGGGCCGCCGCACCGATAAAGTTTCGGTTCCATATTCCGACCAATGCAAGGATTACCGGTAAATTTTCACGGATTGGCGCTTCGCGAAAATGCTCATCCATGGCGTGGGCACCGCGTAATAATCGCTCAAAATTATCCGCCCCCACCTGTAACGCGATCGCCATACCGATTGCAGACCACATGGAGTAGCGCCCACCGACCCAATCCCAAAAGACAAACATATTTTCCGGCGCAATGCCGAAATCAGCTACTGCAATTTCATTCGTTGACAGAGCAATAAAATGCTGGGCGACCGTTTCTTCGTCACCACCATTTTCCAAAAACCAGGCACGGGCACTTGCCGCATTTGTCATCGTTTCCTGGGTCGTAAAAGTTTTAGAGGCGATGATGAAGAGCGTTCGCGCGGGATCACACTCGGCTAATATGTCGGAAAGATGCTGACCATCGACGTTTGAAACGAACCGGCTACGCTTGCCCGGCAGCCAGTATGGACGCAATGCCTCAACCGCCATGAGGGGGCCAAGATCAGACCCGCCAATGCCGATATTGACGATCGTGTCGATGGGTGCCCCGCCATAGCCCAACAAACTATCCGCCTCGAACCGTTTGGCAAACGCCGCCATCCGTTCGCGCTCCAAGCGCACGGCTTGTGATACGTCTTCACCATCCACATGATATGTGCGCGCTGCGTAATCGCGAAGGGCAATATGCAAGACCGAACGGTTCTCGGTGACATTGATTTTGTCGCCGGAGATCATGCGCTTTATCGCACCGCATATATCCGCCTTATCGGCAAGACCCAACAACAGCTCCATTGTTTCAGGATCTATTTTGTTTTTTGAGTAATCGAGAAAAACACCCGCTGCCTCGATACTAAATGCCGACGCCCGGCCTTCGTCCGCGAAGAGGCTGGCGGTGCGCACCGTTTTTAACTCCTCGGCACGTGCGGCGAGATCACGCCAAGGCCCGCTTTCAATGATACTGACCATAAACGCGGTCCTTTCTCGTCCTGTCCTGAAGACGGCCTCGCAACCGCCAGTGCGGTCTTAATGACGGCCAGATGGGATTTTATCAATCTTTGTCAAAGATACTAAAAAGCCTGCCAGTATGAAGAGCGTTATGACACCACCACACGCAAATCAGAATTTCCGCACCGTCGCCTATGCTATCGCGCGAGACAAAGGCCAACGTATCTTGCTCAATCTCATTGCAGCCGCTGCTGTAACGACGGTTTTTGCGGTCAAGGCAAGCGAAACTGACAACCAGCGCCTGTCTGCCAACCCACCCGTTGTCGCTGGGACAGACGGGCCGCTCATCCCTTAAGTTGTGTTAAACCGCGTTTCCTGACCTTCGTCACTCACGATTAATCGCCGCTTCAATCGCACTGCGCGTGAGCGGCAGCGGCAGCACAATCGGCTCCCCGCTCGGCGGAAAATAGACGTAGAGCGGGACGCCGTTCGCACCATGCTTTGCCAGCGCCTCAGTGATCACCGGATCCCGGCGTGTCCAATCGGCGGACATTAACTGGATGTCAGATGAATTGAACAATGCCGCCAATCCTGGTCGGGACAAAATCGTTGCCTTGTTAAATTGGCAAACGACACACCAGGCGGCCGTGAAATCAACGAATACGCCACGGCCCGCACCCCGCATTTCCGCAATGACTTCTTCGTCGAAAGGTACCGCGCTAAGCTCACCATAACCGCCACTGCCGGGCGTTTGGATTGCGCCAACGCCGGTGCCCGACCCGGATACATTGGCGATCGGCACGATTGCGATCGCCACCGCGACGAGAGCCCCCCACCGTAATGAAGCCTTCTGCGTTTGCGACAGACCATAAAGCCAGGCACCGACCGAAAGAAACGTCACCCCCGCGAAGATTGCTGCCAATCCGGTGGCACCGGATTGCTGGGCAAAAACCCATACGAAATAGGCCGCGGCTGCAAAAACCGGGAACGCCAGTGCCTGGCGCGCGATTTTCATCCATGCACCGGGTTTCGGCAAACGCGCCGCCAGTGCCGGCGAAAATGATAAGGCTAGATAGGGCGCCGATAACCCCGCGCCCATGGCAAGAAAAATCAGCACACCAAGCACCGGTGGCAAAATGACCGCAGCCCCGATCGGCGCACTTAAAAATGGTCCGACGCACGGTGCCGCAACAAAAACGGCTAACACGCCAGTGAAGAATGCGCCCGCATCGCCAGATCTTGACGCTAAACCAGCACCGATATTCTGAAGATTGCCCCCAATTTCGAACATGCCAGCAAGATTTAATCCGACAAGCACCAGCACATAGGCCGATAGCGCCACCACCCAGGGCGATTGTAGATGAAACCCCCACCCCACCTGCGCCCCGCCGGCGCGCAATAATAAGAGGCCACCACCAAGGGCCAGAAATGTGGCGAGGACGCCGAGGGTGTAAATCAAACCATGCCGCCGGATTGTCGACTGCTGGTCGCCCGCGGCATTTAGAAACGATGCCGCTTTGACAAAAATAATCGGGAAAACGCAGGGCATCGCGTTCAGAATAATCCCGCCCAGAAACGCGGCAAGAATTAAGGTAGCGATCCCGAACCAACCAAGCGACGACGCGTCGGCGAGCGCGCGCCTGGCAGCAACGTCTGGAATTAGCGTCGGCGCAGGCCCGGCAGCTTGCTCCGCGATAAGACTATAGGCGTAGTTTCGGCCCGCCGCTTCAAACGTCAACACGCCGTTCAACGCCGACAT
>SHAI01000110.1 GCA_004213235.1 Parvularculaceae bacterium | reverse complement strand
GCAATACGACGCGAGGAACGGATGTGGCGTGCCCATGGTGATGACCAATTAGAGGTGGGTGACCGGATTTACTTTGTTGCCGATAGGAACGACGTCTCTCGTGCGCTAGAGATTATGGGGCAGGGAGAGCGCCAGGCACGACGTGTGATCATCATCGGGGGTGGAAATATTGGTTTATACGTCGCCCGCGGGTTGGAAGAGCACGCGGCGATGAAAATTCGAATTATCGAACAGGATCGCGCTCGGGCTGAGTTTGTCGCTGAGCAGCTTGAGCGGACGGTTGTTCTTCAGGGAGATGGCCTTGATCGAACATTGCTGCGTGAAGCGGGGGCGGAAGATGCCGAATCAGTCGTTGCTCTGACAAATAATGATCAGGTCAATGTTCTTTCAGCTGTGGTGGCCAAGAGAGAAGGTGTGCGTCGCTCCCTAGCGTTGATAAATGATATTGAATACGGGCCGATTTGCGATGCTACGGGTGTGGATCGCTATATTGATCCGCGGACAACAACCATATCAACCATTTTGCAGCATATCCGTCGTGGGCGAATTAAGGGTGTTTTCTCACTTGCCGATGGGCATGCTGAATTGATTGATGCGATCGCATTGGAGACATCTCCTCTCGTTAACAAGCCGCTCGGTGATGCTAACCTTCCTGAAGGGGTTATTATCGGGGCAGTTTACCGGGACGGGGAGGTGTCGATGCCAAGCAGTGACACGGTCATCCGTCCTAACGATCGGGTGGTGCTATTGGCGATGCGGGAATATGTTAAGGATGTCGAACAAATGTTCCGTGTAAGTATAGAATATTTCTAAAGCAGATTGAAAAATGGTGTTCTCATTGGGTTTTGCCCTTACAATACGGGGTAGGGGTTTTCGGTGTTTTGAATGGGCGGCATGTTCCGCCATTTTTAATCTGTGACCAAGGAAGGCTGAACCCCGATGGCGTTGCTGACACTTTTACGCGCGCTTGGCATTGGCTTTTTGTGGATTGCCTTTGCCGAAGGGGTGCTCGCCGTATTATTCTGGCGATTTGAGATTGGCGGCGTTGGACCGTTCGCATTTGCCGCTGTGGCAACGGGCATGCTTGCCGGCGCAATGTATCTATCTGGCCAGGTTGCTCGTGAGAGGACCGGTCTGCGCGAAGCGCTTCTGTTTGCATTATTGTGGTGGACTTTAACGCCGCTTGTCGCCGGACTACCATTTGTTCTTCAGGGCATGCATCCGGGGGCGGCGTATTTTGAGGCTGCGTCTGCACTGACAACATCTGGTGCTTGGTTATCCGACAGTGCAGCGCGATCAAGCGAAAGCGGTATGTTGTGGCGCGCGCTGCTGCAGTGGGGCGGCGGCCTTGTTTCGGTGGCCTTTGCTGCTGCCGTTTTCGTCCAGCCTATTTTTGTTGGGATCGAGACTGTTCCCCCACGGTTCATGCGCCGTGAAGAGGCAAGTTATTTTCAGTCCCTCGGCCGGGCACTCCGATTTTTGATGCCAGCTTACGTCATCCTCAGCATTAGCGCGTTCATTATGTTGCTGATGGCTGACGCCTCGCCCCTGGAAAGCGCAACGAGCGCGCTGTCGGTCGTTGCCTCGGGCGGTTTTTTCCCACTAGGCGCAGAAGATACACCAGTGCGGCCATTACTGGCTGGGCTGTTACTGCCGTTTATTCTTTTCAGCGGGGCCAGTTTCGTCATTGTTGCGAGCGGGCGTGAGAGCTGGCGTGCGCGCGTGGGTGATAAAGAAACAGCGGCTTATGTCACGGTCATTGTGATCGTTGCGACGATCCTGTCCGTCTTTTCCGGCATTTACAGCGCGCCTGATGTGGGTAGAAACCTGTTTAATGCCGCCAGCTTGATGTCCACAAACGGGGTCACGCTCGGCGAGATCAATAATTTACCGATTGCGCTCGTAGCTGTCGTTATTGGCGGGTCGGCGATATCGACCGCAGGCGGATTGAAGATCCTGAGATGGTTGGTCATCTTTCGCCGTGTTCGCGAAGAGCTACGCCGCCTGGTTATGCCTCGGGCGGTGTTTGGTAAAGCGGTGATTGAACATGAGCTTGGCGTTTGGATGCATTTTATCATTTTTACGTTCGTTTTGGGCGCGCTGGTATTAATCTTGACCTCGGGCGGTCATTCCTTTGAACTTGCCGTTTGTGCTGCGGCCGGGGTGCTCTCGAATGCGGGTCCTGTGTTGCAGCTTGCGAGTGAAACAACCGACGGATATGCGATTTTTGAAAATCCTATCTTGCGCGCTGCCTTGGTCGGGGGGATGATCCTCGGACGGATTGAAGCTGTTGTTGCGCTGGCCCTGATCAATCGGGGTTTTTGGAGATCATAACGTCATGGCCCGAATTGCCTATGTAAATGGTAATTACCGCCCCATCAGTGAAGCGGCAATCAATGTAGAAGACCGCGGATTTCAGTTCTCCGACGGCATTTACGAGGTATGTTTTGTCGTTGATGGTAGGCTTTGGGATGCGCCAGGGCATTTTCGGCGTTGGCGGTACTCTTTGGCCGAACTGAAAATGCGATCGCCGATGGGCGAGCGGGCGATGCGGGTGGTGATAAACCGCCTTTTGCGCGTAAATCGGTTGTCGACTGCGCTGGTTTATATGCAGGCGACCCGCGGCGTTGCCCCGAGAAACCACGCGTTTCCAGCTGAAGCGATCGCGCCCAGTTTCGTCGTGACGGCTAACCCGTTTGATTTTGCTGCGGCGGAGGGGGTTGCGCAAAAAGGTGTCGGCGTGACGACCGCGCCGGACATCCGTTGGGCGCGCGTCGATATTAAAACAATTTCGCTATTACCCAATGTGCTGGCGAAGGACGCCGCCCGCAGGCAAAATGCAGTAGAGGCCTGGCTTCATAAAGACGGACTCGTTACCGAGGGGGCCGCGTCAAATGCCTGGATTATCGATCAGAATGGCAGCTTGATTACCCACCCTTTGGGAGGTGGCATTCTTGGGGGCATTACACGGGAAAGAACACTGGCGTGTGCGGCCGCTCTGGGCTTGCACGTGGAAGAACGACCATTCACCCTGGAAGAAGCATTTAAGGCGCGTGAAGCGTTTATCACGGCGGCGACGATGCTCGTAATGCCGGTCATTTCCATAGACGGAAAACCAGTTGGCACCGGGACTCCCGGACCTGTCGCGACCGCGTTAAGGCGGGCCTATATCGACCAATGTCGCGCGGAAAATTCTAACAGCTAAACCGGGTTGCAATCGTTCATTTCACGCGTCACAATGAGATGTTGCGTTGCAGCACTTCAATGGGGCCGTGCATACCACAACAAGGCTATAATCGGTAATGAGCGAAAAAAAACAAAGCCTTCAGGACAAGTTTCTCAATCAGGTGCGCAAGGAAAAAATTCCTGTCACCATTTTTCTGGTAAACGGTGTGAAGCTTCAGGGGGTTGTGACCTGGTTTGATAATTTCTGCGTTTTGCTGAAACGTGACTCACAAAGCCAGCTTGTCTACAAACACGCGATTTCCACGATCATGCCCGGTGAAGCTGTGTCCTTGTGGGACGGCAACGAAAATAACGCGGGCGACTAACGCGAATCTGCACGTTTGTGGTATTGCCGAAGGTCATCGCAAGGGCCAAGGTAATGCCATTGAATTTTAAGCGAATTGCAGAAGGTGGATTAGCGATCCACCCGTAGAGGTGGGGCATATTTCCCGCAAGTCGATGATATCAACCGATGTTCCCCGCGAACGCGCCATTGTGCTTCATCCGCAGTTGCGTGGTGATGACGGTGCGCGCAGCGCGCAAGCGCGCCTGAGCGAAGCAATCGGCTTGGCTGCGGCGATTGATCTCGACGTGGTGCATGGTGAAATAGCGGTAATCAATAAGCCGCGCCCATCGACCCTTTTCGGCGAGGGGAAAGTCGAAGAAGTGATCGGTCTTCTCGACGCTTTAGCTGAAACCAGTCAGGAAGGGGGAAGCAAATCGCGACCCGGACTTGTTATCGTCGATGGTGCTTTATCGCCGGTCCAGCACCGAAATCTTGAAAAGGCCTGGAATCTAAAAGTCCTGGATCGAACTGCGCTGATCCTGGAGATTTTTGGCGCGCGTGCGAGTACTGCAGAGGGCCGATTACAGGTTGATCTGGCCCATTTGACCTATCAGCGCTCGAGACTGGTGCGCTCCTGGACGCACCTTGAACGCCAACGTGGCGGCGCCGGCTTTCTAGGCGGGCCGGGTGAGCGACAGATCGAGGCGGACCGGCGCGCCCTGGCGGGGAAAATTGACAGACTAAAAGCGAAACTGGAACAAGTCCGACGCACACGGACGCTTCAGCGCGCAAAACGTAGCCGCGCGCCCCAGCCCGTTGTTGCTTTGGTCGGCTATACAAATGCTGGCAAATCGACACTTTTTAACCATCTCACAAAGGCTGATGTGAAGGCGCAGGACCTGCTTTTTGCGACGCTCGACCCTACCATGCGCGCATTGGTATTACCCTCTGGTGAGGAAATCGTGCTGTCAGATACGGTGGGCTTTATTTCTGAGCTCCCCACCCAGCTGGTCGCCGCATTTCGTGCAACGCTGGAAGAAGTTCAGGAGGCGGATATTATTGTTCATGTGCGCGATATCGCCCATGAGGATACAGACGCCCAACGAAGCGACGTTTTAAAGGTCCTGAAAGGGCTTGGCGTAGACGGCGATCCGTCCGGAGATGGCGACACGCCACAGGTAGTGGAAGCACTGAATAAGATTGATCTGCTAAGCGAAGAAGGCTGCGCTACGGTGCAGGCGATCGCACGATTGTCTTCAGAGCACGCAGCGGCGACTTTGGATGAACCTTTTCAGATTTGTGTGTCCGCGCAAGAAGGAACCGGTGTCGCGGCGTTGTGTGATGTCATTGATGGATTGTTGACCGCCGACCGGCTTTGCGTCCGTGTAACATTGTCCCCTCAGGATGGGGCGGCAAGGGCGTGGCTGTTTGATCACGGTGATGTGCAAGAATCGGTTCATGATGAACTTATCGAGACCATAAATATCAGGCTTTCTGAAAAGGTGCTCGGTCAGTTTGGCAAGCTGTTTCCGCAGATAACCCACCGGCGAATTTCTAATGATAAGTACAACAGGCGTTCCGCGTGAGTAAAATAATCGAATGGCAGGGGCACGGGATTGACCCGAATGCGATTGAAACACTTCTCGCCCGCGTGGCAGACGAGATTATTTTGCCACGATTTGGCAATCTGTCAGCGGATCAAATTCAAACTAAATCATCGCCAACTGACCTTGTTACTCAAGTAGACATTGAAGCGGAGGCAATGATGCGTGCCGCGCTTGGCGACATTGCGCCGGGAATAGGCTTCATCGGAGAGGAGGCTGCTGCCTGTGATCCGTCCATTGTAAGGCAGATTGAAGGTAAAGGTGCATTCTGGGTTTTGGACCCGTTAGACGGAACACGAAATTTTGTTCATGGTAAGGAAGAGTTTGGAACGATTCTGGCGTTGGTGATTGACGGGCGAACCGAAGGGGGCTGGATATACGCGCCGATGGAGCATGGATGTGCGACCGCAATACGTGGCCGTGGTGTCACCTGGAACCGGCAGAAAATCCCCGCGTCGGTTCCCTTGCGTGATGATCTTGGGCAACTCGTCGGATCGCGGTCTGTGGGGTGGTTAAATCGCGAGTGGTCGGACAAACTAACCGCGAATTTGCGTGCAAATACGTCGAGCCGTGGGGCGCATTGTTCAGCATACGCCTACCTTAATCTGCTTCGGGGCGACAGTGCGTTTGGTATTTCCAGTCGTGTCCATCCATGGGATCATGCTGCCGGTGCGCTCATGGTGACAGAGGCGGGCGGACGGGTCGAGTTTTTGGACAATGAACAGGCCTATTCACCATTAGATAGTGCTGACCGGCCGCTCTTGAAAGTCGCGTGCCAGGAAAGCCTTGATGAAATCAAACGTGCGCTGCGGGGCGATACCAACTGAACTTCGAGCTTGATCCTGACGCCGCGTCTCGACACAATCCTCGTGTGGGCGATGCTGGCGAACGCGTCGCCCTGCGCAAGATTGGAGAGGCGTGATGGGCGGTCCGTTCAAAGATAAAATATGCGTGATTACGGGTGCCGGATCAGGCATTGGGCGTGCATTGGCGCAAAACCTTGCCGGGCAGGGGGCAACGTTGGCATTGTCCGATATCAATTTGTCGGGCCTTGAGGAAACCCGTCTTTTGCTTGGGGATGAAGGATCGAACCGTATCCGAATTGATCAGCTTGATGTCGCTGACGCTGCCGCGATTGAGGCATATGCTGCCGCCATAAAAGAAGCGTTTGGCAATGCAGACATGGTGATGAATGTCGCTGGATTGACCCGTATCGGGAGTTTTGAAGAGACCAGCCTGGAGGCCTTTGAAAAAGTCATCGACGTCAATTTGTGGGGTGTCGTTCGCATGTCCAAAGCGTTTTTAGATCAATTGATCGATACAGGCGGGTCGCTGGTAAATATCTCAAGCGTCTTTGGCATGATTGGATTTAAAGGCCAGTCACATTATTGTGCGTCGAAATTCGCCGTTCGCGGATTTTCTGAAACCTTGGCCCAGGAGTTGGAAGATAAGGGCGTGAGCGTGGTGAGTGTACACCCTGGCGGTATAAATACTGCAATTGCCAGAAATGCCCTGGTGGATGCATTACCAGAAGATATATCCGAGCGTGCTGAATTCGAAACGCAGTTTGAAGAAGCGGCGAAGACCAGTCCGGAAAGAGCCGCTGAAATTATTCTGAATGGTGCCGCCAAACGAAAGCGTCGTGTGCTGATTGGCGGTGACGCGTCTTTTATTTCTATTGTGCAGCGGCTTTTCCCTTCAGGGTATGGCAAGATCATCCAAAACTTTTTGGGACGCGGCGATTAATGGGCATCAGTTGATGATGCCGCGTTTCTTGCCAACACGGATGAAAGCATCAACGGCCTGGTCGACTTGATCATCCGTATGCCCGGCGCACATTTGCGTGCGGATGCGTGCCTGTCCTTTTGGCACAACGGGGAATGAAAAACCCGTCACATAAACCCCTTCGGTCATCAGGTCGGCCGCGACGTCGCCAGCCAGGCGGGCATCTTCCAGCATGACCGGGATAATCGGATGTTCCCCAGGTAACAGGCTGAAGCCGGCATTGCTCATTTGTGTGCGAAACCGTTCGGCATTCCGGAACAATTGCGTCCGTAAACCCTCGCCATCGCGGACAAGTTCCAGCGTTTTCAGGGTTGCGCCAAGCAGTGCTGGGGTGAGTGCATTGGAGAAGAGATAGGGGCGTGCGCGGTTTCGTAAAAGATGTATGACCTCTTTTGAGGCACAGATATAACCGCCCATGCCGCCACCGAGTGCTTTTCCCAGGGTTCCGGTCAGGATATCGACACGCTCTGCAACGCCGCAATGAGATGGTGTCCCGGCACCTTTCTCGCCCATGAAGCCGGTTGCATGACAGTCATCAACCATTACCAAGGCACCATATTGCTCCGCAAGCGTACAAATTTCGTCAAGCTTGGCAATGTAACCGTCCATTGAGAACACGCCATCAGTGACGATTAACATGGTCCGTGCCCCATTGGATTTTGCGGCTTCAAGCTGGGCTTTAAGGTCCGCCATATCCGACGTGCGATAGCGATAGCGCTGCGCTTTGCAAAGCCTGACACCATCAATTATGGATGCGTGGTTTAAGGCGTCGGAAATAATTGCATCTTCCGGGCCCAGGAGCGGCTCGAATACGCCGCCATTGGCGTCAAAACATGCTGCAAACAAGATAGCATCTTCATATCCGAGATAAGACGCAATCTCCCTTTCAACCTTGCAGTGAAGGTCCGATGTGCCGCAGATGAAACGCACCGACGCCATCCCGAATCCATAATCGTCCATCGTTGCTTTTGCCGCTGCGACGATCTCGGGATGGTCGGCCAGACCGAGATAGTTATTGGCGCAGAAATTTAATACGCGCGTCGATGCACCGCCATGGGATACCTCGATAACCGGCCCCTGGGGCGATGTGATCTGTCGCTCGATTTTCTCCAGGCCTTGATCGCGAATGTCGTCAATCTGGCTTTGAATGCGCGCGTAAAAGGCGTCTCTCACGGGTCAATACCTCTGTTGTGTGGCCATATGGCACCGCAAGTAGCCATGTGGAATGGCGTTTTCCGCGGATTAACTGCCGTTAAGGTCAGTCATTCACCATATGGGAACCAGAAAAAACTACTATAATGTCAGGCGACGTTGATAGAGGTTTTGTAATGCGTTTTCAGGCTTTCCGCCAAAGTTTTTTGGGTGCGCA
>SHAI01000011.1 GCA_004213235.1 Parvularculaceae bacterium | reverse complement strand
CTGATCGCCGTTAAAATGGCAGCGAGATACAAAAAACCCCGGCCGAGGCCGGGGTTTTTTAGTCTTGGTCGCAACAGCCGCCTTTATGCGGCTTTTTCTTCTGCGGGATCGCGAAGCACATAGCCGCGGCCCCAAACAGTTTCGATATAATGTTCGCCCTCGGTTGCTGCGGCGAGTTTCTTGCGCAGCTTACAGATGAAAACGTCAATGATTTTGAGTTCAGGCTCGTCCATCCCACCATAAAGGTGGTTCAGGAACATTTCCTTGGTCAATGTGGTGCCTTTGCGGAGCGAGAGAAGCTCCAGCATCTGATATTCCTTGCCGGTCAGGTGAACGCGCTGGCCACTGACTTCAACGGTCTTGGCATCAAGATTAACAGTGAGGTTGCCGGTGGTGATAACTGACTGCGAATGACCCTTTGAGCGGCGCACGATTGCGTGGATCCGGGCGACAAGCTCATCCTTGTGGAATGGCTTTGTCATATAGTCGTCGGCACCAAAGCCAAGGCCACGAACCTTTGTCTCGATATCGCCTTGCCCGGTTAAAATTAGAATTGGTGTATTTACCTTTGACACCCGTAGCGACTTGAGAACATCGAAACCTGTCATGTCAGGAAGGTTCAAGTCGAGGAGAATGATGTCGTAGTCGTAAACCTTACCAAGGTCGACGCCTTCTTCTCCAAGATCAGTTGTATAGACATTAAAACCATCGGATTTCAGCATAAGTTCTATGCTTTGCGCTGTTGCGCCGTCATCCTCGATTAAAAGCACCCGCATTTTCTTGATCTCCTTTTCGGCCCAGCGCTCAACCGGGGCGCTCGCTTTCGAACAATTCCATTAAAGAACGTTTAGGTTCATAAACTTTCATAAAGGTTAACCGCCGCACAACTTTAACTTGTGGCATTTCGTCTTATCCCTCAAAAGGTGTATCAGCATCTGTCGGCCTAGTTGGCAACGCGCCCCGTGTTCAATTTCTGGGTGCCTGGGGAATAATCCGATTCAGTTAGTTAGTTGAAGGACTTATCTTCAACGCGCGCCGCGCGGAACGGCATCATCTACGAACGATTTACGTCGCGGACTTAGCGGCACACTGCACGCGACCAGCTTGGCGGCCATGAACAACAGACTCTGTTTCGGGATCGTAAGTTTTTATTTACCTGTTTGACGAGCAGGTTATTCCCGTGATATCCCGTTAAGTGTTGAATGATTCCGCGTTAATATTCTGCATTATGTAGCAGAAATGCCGCACCTTGATGTGCAAGCGGGGGATCTGGTGAGGCCGGGTCTCATCATTGGGTGAAATTACGCGTGACCTTCATGGGTGGAGGACGCAGCGAAGGGCGGGAGTTGTGTTGGATGTTGCGGTCGGCGGCGGCCTCCTTTTTGGGGTCACATACCAACCGGATTGATGCGAAGGGCCGGGTTGCGGCACCGGCGGATTTTCGGCGTGCGCTCGACCTGACAGCGTTTAATGGCTTCTTCTGTGTGCCGTCTGTGCGTGAGGCGAAGCTCGACTGCGGCGGGCCTGATTATATTGAGAACCTGAAACTGATGATTGGGCGGTTGCGGCCGTTCAGCGCGGAGCGCCGGGCGCTGGAGCGCACGATCTTAGGTCGGGCAAAGCCAATCAGTTTTGATGCGGACGGGCGTTTCATCATACCCAAAGAGCTGCGGGAGCATGCAGGTATAGAGGGCGAGGCCTGTTTTGTCGGGCTCGGCGACACATTTGAGATAAGATCGCCCGGCGCGTTCAGCGACGAGCTTTCTGACCTGACCGAAATCGCAGCAGATGCCTTGGCGCTATTGGAAAATCCGTTTCCTGATGCGGTTGGGGACGGACAATGACAGCGGCGCAGTTTAATCCAGACAGCCATAAGCCGGTCATGTTGCAGGAAGTCCTGGCCGCGCTCGGGCCGTGTGATGGCGATGTTTATGTTGACGGCACGCTAGGGGCGGGCGGTTATGCGCGCGGTATTCTGGATGCTGCTCAATGTCGTCTTTTCGGGTTTGATCGCGACGCTCATGCCCATGCGCGTGCGGCGGAATGGTCAGTGCCCTACAAACAACGGTTTGAGGGCGTGCATGCCCCGTTTGGTGACCTGCAAGAGGCGCTAACCGCACGGAACATCCCAGAAATTAATGGTGCGGTGTTTGATCTTGGCGTTTCGTCTATGCAACTTGACGAAGGCGCGCGCGGATTTTCATTTCGCACAGATGGTCCCTTGTCCATGCGTATGGACAGTGGGCGCCCAGATGCGCGCGATGTCATAAATAGTGCCGACGCGGCGCACCTGGCGGCAATTTTCAAGGCCTATGGTGAGGAACGCCATGCCAAGCGGATTGCGCGGGCGATTGTTGAGGCGCGCGATGCCGCGCCAATTGAGACCACAATTGGACTCGCCGGTGTGATTGAGGCGGCGCAGCCAGCCGGTCCCCCGCAGCGAATTCATCCGGCCACGCGGGTGTTTCAGGCTTTACGGATTTTCGTCAATGATGAGCTTGGCCAGCTGGTTCGTGCGCTCGCCGCGTGCGAACGCCTTTTGTCTGCTGGCGGTCGGCTTGTGGTGGTCACATTCCATTCTTTAGAAGATCGAATTGTAAAGAATTTTTTCCGCAATCGAATGGAGCCTGATGCCGGTGGTTCGCGTCACGCGCCCCCTGTCACGGCCATCGCGGCAAGTTTTCAGTTGTCTGATTATAAGTCAGTTCCGCCGAGCGAAGCGGAATGTGCTGCAAACCCTCGCGCTCGGTCCGCGCGATTGCGATGCGGAGTGCGCACGGGCGCACCTGCGATTGAGGGTGAGATTTCTTATTATCCGCCGAATGTGCCGGCATTAGAAAGTTTTTGGAGGAGCGCGTAATGATCCGATTTTCGATGATTGTGTTATGTATGATTTTACTTGGTGCGGCCGCGGGAAGGTATAAAGCTGAAGCATCAGTGCGCGCGGCGGAAGTTGAGCTGAGGGAACTTGCCTTGCGCAAGGAAGCGCAAAGGCGGGAGATCCAGATTCTGCGTAGCGAGCTGGCCCTGCTGGAAAGTCCGGATCGTCTGGCTGAACTCGCTGATCAGCATACATCTCTTGAACCGCTATCTGGTCATCAATTAATGACAGCAGATGATTTCCTTGTTGCCTTCGGCCAGAGCGGCGACGATAGCGCGGCCGTAACCGACCCGCTGGTGAAGGAAGACGACGCAATGCCGTTCCGTGCACCGCCGCCAGGTGCCCTGGCAGCTGTACCGTTAGATTTAAACTGACTCGATATTCGGCCCACGGATGTCAGGTGGTAAGTGCCTGAAAGCACGCAGGAGAAAGTGCACATGAAAATTGTGTCAATCGTGGGAAAGGTATTGCGGTTGCCGGGTGCGGCACGCCGGATGCGGCGCCGTCAGGTCAAGCCCAGCGTTCGGGTGACGCCAATTGGTGGTATGTCAGGGTATGATGATGCACCAATGATGCGTGTCCGGGCGCAAAGCCGGCGGGCCTCAGTGGCCAATGGGGCGCGCTTGCGTCTTCATCTGTGTACTGCAGCGTTTGCGGTATCCTTCGGTCTTTTGGGGGTCAAATTGTGGGACGTTTCAACGGCAGGCGTTGAGGCGGGGCGAATTTACCAACGCTTTGCAAATGATGACGGCAGCCGGCCTGAAATCCACGATCGAAATGGTGCCTTGCTTGCCGTTAATTTGCCCGTTCGCGGCCTTGAAATTGACGGGCGGCAAGTTTGGGATGCGGCTGAAACAGCGCGGCAGATCGCAACGGTTTTGCCGGAAGTGAACATTGAGAAACTCACACGGCGGCTTGCCGATGGTGCATATGTGACGCCATCCTGGGCGATTACACCAGCCCAGGAGCATGCGTTATTTTCTCTGGGCTTGCCGGGGGTCATTTTTGTAGACCGTATGCAGCGTTATTATCCGCAACACAAATTGGCCAGCCACGTTGTCGGGCATAGCGCGCCTGGTGAGGGTGGTATGTCTGGTCTGGAGGCTGTGCTGGACGACATTGGGGAGCCCGGTCGTCCGCTTGTGTCATCAATTGATGTTCGCGTGCAGCAGGCATTGGAAGATGAACTGACCCACGCCGTTGATATTTACCAGGCGGAAGCTGCATGGGGCGGTGTGATCGATGTGCGTACCGGTGAAATGGTCGCAATCGCGAGCTTGCCTGACTATAACCCCAATGCACCGGCGCTCGGCGCTCCCGGCGCGGTGCGCAATCGCGCGGTTTATGACCGGTATGAGCTGGGCTCCATATTCAAGGTATTCACGGCCGCTGCGGCGCTGGATTCCGGTCGCGCGACGGAGGAAACCGAATATGATGTGCGCGGCGGTTACAAGGTCGCGAACTGGACAATCCGCGATTTTCATGGCGAAGAGCGGATCATCAAATTTTCCGAAGTTGTTCAGTATTCATCGAATATTGGTGCGGCGACAATGGCTGCGGAAATGGGGCCACGGGGTTTGAAGGCGGCGTTGGCCAATCTCGGATTGCTGGATCCGTTGCCCATTCGCTTGAAGGAGCGTCGCGCCCCGCAACCGCCAGCAAAATGGGGACCAGTTGAAACCGCGACCGTTGCCTATGGCCACGGCGTTGCCGTGACGCCGCTACACGCGCTTGCCGCTTTTGCAGCTGTGGTCAATGGTGGGCAGTATATATCGCCGACGTTCCTGAAACGTGTCGGCAGGACACCATCGCGGCGCGTGTTCACAGAAGAAACAAGTGCCGTCATGCGCCGTGTTTTGCGCCGAGTGGTTACTGACGGGACAGCATCGAAGTCCGACGTGTCGGGATATTATACGATTGGCAAGACGGGAACTGCAGAAAAACCGTCTGCAGGCAAATATTCTTTGAATGAAAATATCACGACTTTTGTTGGTGCTTTTCCCGGATACGCCCCAAGATATGCTGTTTTGGTGTCGCTGGATCATCCATTGCCGCGCAAGGAAGATTATAATTTTGCGACCGCCGGATGGAATGCGGCACCCTTGTTTGCCCAAGTGACAGCGCGCATTGCGCCAATCTTGCAAATTGTCCCTGCAGGGAGCAATGCAGATCCGGCACTTGAGGAAATCTTGTTCGATATGCCATTGGAGACGGAAATTGGTGACATCGCGGCCTATTCAGATGAATCTACAAAGCTGATTTCATCGGCGCGGCGATATCAATGAAATGCTCTGTACTCATCGAGACGGGGTGTAGCCCGGACCCTGATATTACAGGGCTTACCGCTGATAGCCGTGAGGTGAGGCCGGGATTTCTTTTTGCCGCCCTACCGGGCGTGCAAGTGGATGGTGCGCGCTTTATCAGGCAGGCGGTAAGCCATGGTGCTGGCGCCATTCTTGTCGGTGGCGATGTTGATCTTGACCCGGAAATTGAACGCGCTGCGATGATCATTCGCGATGCGACGCCGCGTCGGCGACTGGCGGAGCTGGCGGCTAAATTCTACGGTGGCCAGCCTGAAACTGTGATTGGGGTGACGGGGACCAATGGCAAGACATCAACGGCCTGGTTTCTGGCCCAGATTTGGGCGCATATTGGCGGCGGCGGTGGCGGCGGTGCGGGTAGCCTGGGGACCCTTGGCGTGCGCGCGCGAGTTGACGGTCGCGTCGTTGAACTTCCTTTGCAGCACACCACACCGGACCCAACGACGTTGCACAGTGCCCTGAAGGAACTGCACAATGCAGGTGTCGATAAGCTGGCGATGGAAGTGTCCAGTCATGGACTTGCGCAATATCGAGCCGATGGTGTTCGTTTTGCCGGTGCAGGCTTTACCAATATCACGCAGGATCATCTGGATTATCATCCGACATTTGACGCTTATATGGCGGCGAAGTCGCGTTTGTTTGCCGAGCTTATTCGCGAGGATGGCTTTGTTGCCGTGAATTCGGGCGGTGCTGGTGCGGCGGCGATCATGGAGGTCGCATCGGCGCGGGGGCTGCGGCTCCTGACCAGTGGTGCGGGCGGGCGTGATGTGCCGCTTGTCTCCTCAAAGGCGACGCCGGCCGGACTTATCATCAATACACAGATGAGCGGTCGGGCGTATGAGATCGAAACGGCGCTTATCGGTGCGTTCCAGGCAGAAAACGCGCTGCTCGCCGCTGCGCTTGCAATTGGTGCAGGCGTTCCCGCGGGCGCGGTAATGGAGGCCCTTGGCGTGCTGACCGGACCACCCGGGCGAATGCAATTTGTAGCAGAACTCAATGGCGGTGCGGCATTTGTTGATTATGCGCACACGCCGGATGCGGTCCGCGCGGCATTATTGGCAGCGCGCCCCCATGTGCAGGGGAAATTGATCGCGATTATTGGTGCCGGTGGAGATCGCGATGCGGTCAAGCGCCCGCTTATGGGCCGTGCAGCGCGCGATGCGGCTGACTATGTGATCGTGACCGATGATAATCCGCGAACAGAGAATCCAATGAAAATCCGGCGCGCCATATTGGATGGTGCGCCCGGCGCAAAAGAAATTGGTGACCGTCGGGAAGCCATCGCCCATGGATTATCTCTGCTGCAGGCAGGTGATGTGTTGCTTGTCGCGGGGAAGGGGCATGAAACAGGGCAAACAATCGGCAACACAACCTATCCGTTCAATGATTATGAAACCGTTTTGGAAGTCGTGCGCGGTGTTCATCAGCAAGGAGATGGGTCATGACGGAACCGGGCGCAGGTACCCAGATCTCAGCGGAGGTTTCTGGCAAGTCGGCGAAAGCCAGTGCGCGTCTATGGACAGCTTATGAGGCGGCGGCGGCGACGGGCGGCGCGTTGTGTGCGCGCGGCGGTGATACGGAACGCTGGTTTGGTGAAGAATGGGCCGCAACGGGTATTTCCATCGACACCCGCACACTGGCACCCGGCGATTTGTTTGTGGCATTACAAGACGCGCGCGATGGTCATGATTTTGTTCTTTCCGCCTATGGGCGCGGGGCAAGCGCGGTATTGGTGTCCAGAGCGCCGGTTGAGACCCCGCCGGACGCGCCATTCTTGCTTGTCGGTGATACGATGGAAGGGCTTGTCGACCTGGCGAAGGCGGCACGCATGCGGAATTTTGGCAAGCGGATTGCGGTTACCGGGTCAGCAGGCAAAACGTCCACAAAGGAAATGCTCGCCCTGATGCTACGCGGGCAGGGCAAGACCCATGCGGCGGTAAAAAGCCTCAACAACCATATCGGCGTGCCGCTTACTCTGGCGCGTCTGCCAATGGATGCTGATTATTCCATCTATGAGATCGGCATGAACCATGCCGATGAGATCACACCGCTCACCCAGCTGGTCGCGCCCCATGTGGCGATCATCACGACCGTGGCGGAAGCCCATATTGAAAACCTGGGGTCGATGGCGGCAATTGCCCGCGCAAAGGCAGAAATCTTGTGCGGCGTGCGGCGCGGTGGTGCATGTGTGCTGCCAATTGATAATCCCCATTTTTCGATCCTGCATGAAGAGGCCAGGCGGGTGGGGGTTGAGCGTATCATCACGTTTGGTGAGGCCGCCGGCGCTGATCTGCGCCTCACAAAATACGCCAGTGATGGTCGTAGAGCGGATGTCGAAGCGGAGATTTTCGGCGCGCGGTGCGCATTCACCCTCGGGGCACCGGGCAAGCACATGGCGACAAATGCGTTGGCCGCGCTCGGCGCGGTTTCTGCCATCGGGGGGGATGAGGCGGCCGCTGCCGCGGCATTGGCGCAGTTTGACGCCGGTGGCGGGCGCGGTGCGCAATTGGATTTGCAATTAAAAGGCGGCGTGCGGGTTCGGGTTTTGGATGAGAGCTATAACGCCAATCCGTCATCCATGCGCGCCGCGATTTCGATCCTGAGTTCTCTATCGCCCTTCGCCGGCGGACGGCGCATTGCAGTTCTGGGGGATATGTTGGAACTCGGGGGGCAGGCTCCGGCGCTGCATGCGGGCCTGGCCGAGCCATTGATCAACGCCAGGGTGGACACGGTCTATGGTGCCGGGCCATTAACCGCGCACTTGATGGCAGCATTGCCGGAAAAAATGCGCGGCGCTCATGTCGACGCGGCCCATGATCTGGCACAAGCGGTGATCGCTGACTTAAAAGACGGCGATATCATTATGGTCAAAGGTTCGAACAGTTCTAAAGTAGCAATGTTGGTTGAGGCGCTGCGGGCCGCGAGCGTCCCTGAATCCGATGATGTGGCGCAAAAAGCCCAAGTTAAAGGCCCAAGTTAAATGACGTTCCTGGCGATGCGGCGATGTCGGCGCGCGCTTTTTTAAAAAATTTGGTTGTTACATGCTATACGCTCTTCTGACCCCTTACGCGGATCAGTTCCAGTTATTCAACGTCTTTCGCTACCTGACCTTTCGGACAGGTGGCGCAATCATGACGGCGTTGTTGATCGGCTTTGTCTTTGGCCCGGCGCTCATTCGCTGGATGCGCAAAAAGCAGGGTAAAGGCCAACCAATCAGAACCGATGGACCGCAGGGACATATCATCGAAAAAGCCGGTACGCCGACCATGGGCGGTGTTTTGATCCTGTTGTCACTGAGCGTCGCGACTTTCCTGTGGGCGCGCCTCGATAATCCTTATGTCTGGATCGTGATGGGCGTCACACTGGTCTATGGTGGGCTGGGGTTCGTTGATGACTATCTAAAAGTCACCAAGCAGACGACTGATGGCGTTGTCGGTTCGGTCAAACTTGTCCTGCAATTCGCAGTGGCTTTGGTGGCCGGGTTTTATTGCATGTCCGTTTTGGGGGCGGATCCTGCAGCGCCTGAAGGCATTGCCACGTCGGTCGGGATTCCGTTTGTACCATTACGCATGTTTGAGGACTGGTTTGGTGCGCCAGGCGTCCCATTGGGTTTGTTGATTGTGCCCTTTGCGGCATTTGTCATTGTCGGGGCGTCAAACACGGTGAATCTCACCGACGGTTTGGACGGATTGGCGACGGTCCCGGTGATGATTGCTGCGGGCACTTATGGCGTCATTGCATATCTGGTCGGGAACGCAATATACGCTCAGTATTTGGGTGTGCCCTTCGTTCCTGGCGCGGGCGAACTGGCGGTGATCTGCGGCGCCATCCTTGGCGCATGCCTCGGGTTTTTGTGGTTCAATGCGCCGCCTGCGGCCATTTTTATGGGCGATACGGGCTCACTTGCCCTTGGCGGTGCGATTGGCTCCATCGCTGTGGCGGCGAAGCATGAAATCGTTCTGGCGATCGTTGGCGGGCTGTTCGTGCTGGAGGGGCTGTCGGTGATGATCCAGATAGCGTCATTTAAACTGACGGGTAAGCGCGTCTTTAGAATGGCGCCTATCCACCATCATTTTGAACAATTGGGCTGGAAGGAATCCACCATTGTCATCCGGTTTTGGATCGTTGCCGTGATTCTGGCGCTCATCGGTCTTTCGACATTGAAGCTTCGATAATTGGACATTTTTGGAGACGACAAAAGCCATGTTCCCGCTTCCCCATGTTGCGAAGAAAAAGATCGCGGTTTTCGGCCTCGGCTTGACTGGCCTGGCGACGTGCAAGGCACTCGTGGCGTCGGGCGCGGAAGTTTTTTGTTGGGATGAATCGGCTGCTACCTGCGCTAAAACCAAAAACACGAAATATGCTTCCTCCCACCCCAAAGAATGGCCGTGGGCGGAACTTTCCTCGCTTGTTGTCTCTCCCGGCGTGCCGCTGACCCACCCTCAGCCGCACGTAATTGTGCGAAAGGCGCAGCTTGAAGGGGTTGAGGTGATCGGCGACATCGAACTGTTTGCGCGCACGCTCAACAGTCTGGATGCTCCAGCGCGCCCAAGAGTGATCGGGGTGACGGGAACGAATGGTAAATCCACCACGACCGCACTTATTGGCCACATTTTGCGAGAGAGCGGGCGGCGCGTTCATGTTGGTGGCAATATTGGCGAGCCATTACTGTCTCTGGCGCCGCCCAGTGATGGTGCGATCTATGTCTTGGAGCTGTCTTCCTATCAGCTTGATCTGGCACATAGTTTCCGGCCGTCATCTGGTATTGTGCTGAATTTTGCGCCAGACCATCTGGAGCGTCATGGCACTATGGCAAACTATATCGCAGCAAAAGCGCGTATGTTCGCACACGGAAAAGATGACGATCTGGCGATCATTGGTATTGATGACCCTGATGCGCAAAGTCTTTGTGCAGAACTAGTCGCGTCAGGACGGCGGGTAACGCCGATTTCGTCCGGTGGTGCGCTCGGGCGTGGGATCTTTGCGCTGGATAGCAGGCTTTACTATCGCCTTGGGCAGAAAACTGGCGAGGCGGGGTCAATTGGCGGCATTGAAACCCTGCGCGGATCACATAACGCACAAAATGCAGCCGCGGCGCTTGCTGCTGTCATGGAGGAAGAGGTGTCCCCGGCCGTGGCCATTCGGTCGATGGAGCGCTTTAAAGGCTTGGCGCATCGTGCAGAAATTGTGGCGCGCGAAGACGGTGTCGATTTCATCAATGACTCCAAGGCAACAAATGTCGCTGCGGCGGCCAATGCGCTTGAGAATTTCGATAACATCTATTGGATTGCCGGTGGGCGCGCAAAGGATGAACCGCTTACGGCGTTGCGCTATGCCATCACCGGGGTAGAGCGCGCCTATTTCATCGGCGAGGCTGCGGAGACTTTTCAAACCAGTTTTGGCGGCTTTGTTCCCAGCCGCCGGTTCGACGGGCTGGAACAAGCGGTCACGGCGGCGACCGAGGATGCTTTCAAGGCTGGTGGCGGGGTCGTGCTGCTTTCACCGGCGTGCGCCTCCCATGATCAGTTCCGGAATTTTGAAGATCGCGGTGACACATTCCGGTTGATTGTTAGCGACCTGCTGGCTGAGCGGTCAGAAGCCAGATCGGCTGAAACAGAGGATGAACCCCCTGGAAAAAAGTCTGATGCGGATATTGACCAAGGGGCGGCGGCATGAACGGTCCTGATCGTCTTGATACCTCGCGCCTGGCGCAGTGGTGGATCACCATTGATCGCACCATGCTAGCGGTCGTCCTGTTACTGCTTTGTGTGGGCGGTGTGCTCTTGTTTGCGGCGGGGCCAGCCACTGCGGCGCGCCTTGGCATTAGCAATAGTTTTCATTTTTCCATCCGTCAGTTCATCTTCCTCGTGCCGGCATTGGTTGCAATTTTTGGCGTGTCCATGCTGTCGCCGCTTTCTGCGCGCCGGTTGGGTAGTTTTATGCTGATCGGCGCGTTTGTCATGATGCTGTTCGTTTTGCTGTTCGCGCCTGAGATTAATGGTTCGCGGCGGTGGATTCCGATTGGCGGGTTTTCTCTGCAACCGTCTGAAATGTTTAAGCCCGGCTTCGTTATCGTTGCGGCGTGGATGCTCGCGGAAGGCAAGCGAGACCCCACTTTTCCCGGCGTGCAAATCGCAATGGGCCTCTATCTTGCCGGGGTTTCCTTACTTGTCATGCAACCCGATTACGGACAGGCAGCACTGCTTACGGCCGTGTGGATGGTGATGTTTTTCATCGCTGGTTGGAGCACGGTCTGGTTAATCGGTCTTGGCGGGCTGGCCGCAGGTATCATGACATTCGGCTATTTTTTCTCACCTCATCTGGCGCGCCGGATTAATGGTTTTTTCGATCCAACCTCAGAAGACAATTATCAGGTGAACAAGGCTGTACAAGCTATCTCCGAAGGTGGGCTGACCGGCACGCCCATGTCCCGTGCCACGGTGAAAATGCAACTGCCAGATGCCCATTCGGACTTTATTTTCGCCGTTGCAGGGGAGCAATATGGCTTCTTTTTCTGCCTGTTTATCATTGCCTTGTTCTTGGTGCTGGTCATGCGCGCGTTTTCCCGTGCGGCCGCTTCGACCAGTGTATTTGTTCAGTGTGCGGCCTCTGGCCTCGGTGCGATGATCGGCCTGCAGGCTTTTGTCAATATGGGGGTATCGCTCCGGGCTTTGCCGGCAAAAGGGATGACCTTGCCATTTATCTCCTATGGCGGCTCATCATTGCTCATGACAGCACTGACGGTTGGTTTACTTCTGGCGTTAACGAGGCGCACAACGACAGCGCGGCGTCGTCGTGATGTGATGCCGTGAGTGCGATGATCGCGCTCGCCGCCGGGGGGACCGGCGGGCATATGTTTCCCGCAGAAGCGCTCGCCCAGGAGCTAAAACGCCGTGGACATACCGTCCTCCTGGTGACGGATGCCCGTGGCGATCGGTATACGAAGAACTTTCCCTATGACCATAAATTATTGATCTCTGCCGGCTCGCCGAGCATTGGCGGTGTTTTGGCCAAGGCCATCGCGGCGGTGAAGATTGTACATGGCTTTGCGGCATCGCTGCGTGAATTCAAACGCCGGGGGGTCGACATTGCTGTCGGGTTTGGTGGTTATCCATCATTGCCTGCCATGAAGTCGGCGGCGTTCATGAAAATTCCCTACGGAATACATGAACAAAACGGTGTCCTCGGCCGCGCCAATCGCTTGCTGGCGCGGCAGGCGGCTTTTATTGGCCACGGCTTTCCGGAGCTGGAAAGATTGCCTGCTGGCGTGAAAGGGCAGGTGATTGAGGTCGGCAATCCGGTTCGCGATGCGGTCAAGGCCGTGGCGGGAGCGGCGTACCCCGCTCTGGCGGCAGATGGGCCGATCCACATTCTTGTGTTTGGTGGAAGTCAGGGGGCAAGCGTTTTCGCGCGCCACGTGCCGGGTGCCATCAACGCCTTGCCGGCCGAAATCAAGGCAAGGCTGCGCATCGTGCAGCAGGTGCGTGAGGCGGATTTGCTGGCGGCGCGCACGGCCTATGAATCGATTGGCGTCAACGTGGAAATAGAGCCATTTTTCAGTGACTTGCCGGAGAAAATAAAGGCATCACATCTGGTGATAGCGCGCGCGGGTGCCTCCACCGTCACCGAAATTGCCACGATCGGTCGACCCTCCATTCTGGTGCCGCTGCCGATCGCCATGGATGACCATCAAGCGGGCAATGCAAAAAACTTATCGAACACTGGTGCCGCTGATCTGGTGCGCGAAGACGACCAATTTGCGGAGAATTTATCGAATACCCTGCGTGCGCGCCTTATGATGGTCGATAGTTTGCCACAGCTGGCGCATAAGGCGTTGAATGCGGTAAAGCCGCAAGCGGCCGAGCAGGTGGCCGATTTGGTGGATGAGGTGCTCGCCAAGCGACAGACCAGCTGACGCGGGCGGGCCAGGTGATGAGTAAGGACGGTTGATGAACGATCCGGCGTTGAAAATAGGCGGACAGAAAAAACAGGTGGCGAACCTGCCATTTGCTGTGGGCGTGGTCCATTTCGTGGGTATTGGCGGCATTGGTATGTCGGGCATCGCTGAAGTGATGCGCAATCTTGGATATCAGGTTCAAGGTTCTGATATTGCCGACGGACCGGCGGTGAAACGTCTAAGAGAACTCGGCATCGCCGTCACCATCGGCCACGCCCCGGACAATGTTGCCAATGCCGAGGCGGTGGTGGTGTCCACCGCGATCAAGGCAAACAATCCGGAATTGCGCGCTGCGCGTGCAAGGCATATTCCGGTGGTACGCCGTGCGGATATGCTGGCTGAGTTAATGCGTCTGAAATGGACCGTTTCGGTTGCGGGCACCCATGGCAAAACCACGACAACCACGATGATTGCCGCGTTACTGGATGAAGCTGGCGTGGATCCCACGGTAATCAATGGCGGCATCATTAATGCCTATGGTGCGAATGCGCGACTTGGCCAGGGCGACTGGATGGTAGTGGAGGCAGACGAAAGCGATGGCGCTTTCTTGCGCCTGCCAACCACAGTGGGCGTTATCACCAATATCGATCCGGAGCATCTGGACCATTGGGGATCCTTTGAAAAGCTGCGCGCAGCGTTCGACGCGTTTATTGAAAACACGCCATTTTATGGCTTTGGCGTGGTTTGTCTTGATCACCCGGAGGTGCAGGCGCTTGTCGGCCGGGTGATGGACCGCCGCTTTGTTACGTATGGCGTAAACCCCCAAGCCGATGTTCGCGCTGAGAATATCCGCTTTGAGAACGGTGCGGCCCATTTTGATATAGTGTTCCGTGAACGTGCCATTGATGGCCGGGGTGTGGAGGCGGCGCGGATCAATGATGTGCGATTACCCATGCCGGGCACTCATAATGTGCTGAACGCCCTTGCGGCGGCGGCTGTCGCGCGGCGCGTTGGGGCAAGTGATGACGCCATCAAGTCGGGTTTTGGGAACTTCAAGGGAGTGAAACGGCGGTTCACCCATGTTGGCGACTGGAAGGGGGCGGCCATTATCGACGATTATGGTCATCACCCCGAAGAGATTGCCGCTGTCCTTCGTGCGGCGCGCAATGTCGCTAAGGGCAAGATCATCGCTGTGGTACAGCCGCATCGGTATAGCCGGGTGCAGAACCTGTTCGATGACTTTTGTGCGTGCATGAATGAAGCCGACATTGCGCTGATTACGGACATTTATCCCGCAGGTGAGGTGCCGATTGAGGGCGTGGACCGCGATGCGCTGATCGCGGGGGTTGTCGAGCACGGACATCGTGATGTCCGCGCGCTTGAATCTTTTGAAGTACTGCCGAAAACGATCGCCGATATCGCGGAACCTGGAGACTATATTGTCTGCCTTGGTGCTGGAGATATTACCAGACATGCCAACAGCTTGGTTGAAAAGCTCGGGGCGTTATCGTGAGTCTTTCCTGTATTGGTTCCAGTAGATTTTTGCGTCGGGGTGGTAAGTGAAAATGGCCGCACGCATTAAAAGTGCTGATTTACCGGCGGTTCGCGGCACGTACACCGAAGGGGCGGCCATGTCGGCGCTGACATGGATGCGTGTCGGCGGCCCGGCGGATGTCTTGTTTTCGCCGGCGGATGAGAATGATCTCGCGCAGTTCCTTCGTCAGACGCCTGAAGATATTCCAGTTTATCCGGTCGGCGTCGGGTCAAACCTGCTGGTACGTGATGGGGGTATCCGCGGTGTTGTGATTCGTCTTGGCGGCGCATTCGCCAAAATTGACATAGACCGCACCGCGGTGAGGGCAGGGGCGGCGACCCTTGATGCGCAACTTGCGAAAGCTGCCGCGCGGGCAGGGGTTGCTGGGCTTGAATTTTACCGCGGCGTGCCCGGTGCGATTGGCGGTGCATTGCGGATGAACGCAGGTGCCTATGGCGGGGAGACCAAGGATGTTCTTGTCTCTGCCATTGCCTATGACCGTACCGGCGTCCGGCATGAGTTGGCCAATTGCGATATGGCGTTCGGATATCGCCATAGCGGTGTGCCTGCTGACTACATTTTTACGTCGGCCCTGTTTCAGGGCCGCCCCGGCGCACCAGAAGATATCCAGGCGCGTATGGCCAAGATCATGGAAAAGCGCGAGGCCTCCCAGCCCATTCGCGCGCGCACAGGCGGGTCAACTTTTGCCAATCCAGACCCGGAGAGGTCCGGCGGGCGCTCATCCTGGCAGTTGATTGACCAGATTGGCGGGCGCGGGCGCGTCGTGGGTGATGCTCAGGTCTCCGAGCAGCATTGCAATTTCATGATTAATCGAGGCAAGGCGACGGCAAATGACATTGAAACGCTGGTTGAGGGGCTTCGTAAACAAGTCCTTAACGAAACCGGCGTCGAATTGCGTTGGGAGATAAAGCGTATTGGTGAGCCGTTGAAGGAGCCTTCATGACGTTAAAACGAGTCGCGGTCCTTAAGGGAGGATGGTCGCCGGAACGCGAGGTGTCTTTGAATTCCGGCGCGGCCGCGGGCAGTGCGCTGCGCGATGCTGGATATGAGGTTGTAGAGTTAGACGCGACCGAGGCAGGGCGCGCCGCGCTGGCGGGTGACTTAATGCAGGCCAGTCCAGACGTTGTGTTCAATGCGCTCCACGGTCAATGGGGCGAGGATGGCTGTGTGCAAGGCATGCTGGAGGTTTTAGGGTTACCCTATACCCATTCCGGCGTGCTGGCGTCTTCCCTGGCGATGGACAAGCAACGGGCAAAGGCGGTCTTCGACGAGGCGGGCATTCCCTCGCCGACCGGTCGGCTTGTCTCCCGGGAGGAAGCGGCCGGCGGGCATGTCATGGCCCCGCCCTATGTCATAAAGCCGAACGCGCAAGGTTCCTCCGTCGGCGTTTACATCGTTCGGGAAGGGGATAATCGCCCACCGGATGCTTTGACCAGCCGTAATTGGGACCTTGGCGAAACAGTTTTGGCTGAAGAGTTTATTCCCGGCCGGGAGCTAACCGTTGCGGTTATGGGAAACCACGCTTTGTGCGTTACGGAAATCACCACAAATCTGAGCTTTTACGATTACGAAGCGAAGTATGCCGAAGGCGGATCAATACATGTTCTGCCAGCGGATATTCCATCCGATATCGAGGCACGATGCCTGGACCTTGCGCGTCGCGCCCATGCGGCGCTCGGCTGTCGCGGCATGTCGCGGGCAGACTTCCGGTGGGACCCGACAAAGGGTGTTAACGGCGTAATCTGTCTGGAAGTGAACACCCAGCCCGGATTGACGGCAACATCACTGGCTCCTGAGCAGGCTGCTGAATGCGGTATCTCTTTTCCTGAGCTTTGCGATTGGATGGTGAGGGACGCATCATGCCAAAGGTAAAAGCCAAAACTAAACCCAAAACCAAAGCGAGGACAAAGACCAGGGCCAATTCTGCACGAAAGGCCACCCGCGGCGGCATGCGCAAAAAGGCGCAGGCAGGGCCGATTACGCGGCTGAAAGAAACCATCCAGAGGTATGCCATTGCCAGTGCGGCGGGCGCCTGTGTCATCATTGTCGGATTGTTTCTTCTCCTTTGGTCTGGCGGTTATGTGGCACGCACGGCAGACGCTGCTGGCGATATGGTCCGGTCATTTGCCCGCGGCGCGGGGTTTGAAGTGAAGCGCGTCATGCTGGCGGGCGGGCATGATACGTCCCATGCAGAGATATTGGAGGCCCTTGGACCTTTAATCGGAACGTCGCTACTTCATGTTGATATCGATGCGGCCCGTGGGCGGGTTGAAAACCTTGGCTGGGTCAAGCACGCATCGGTCAGCCGGTTGCTTCCTGATACCATTAGCGTTTCGATTCTTGAGCGTGCACCGGCTGCCCTCTGGCAGATGAATGGGTCGCATTTCCTGATTGATGATGATGGTGCGGTAATCCGGCCGGTAAATGTAAATGAATACCCGCATTTGCCGATGATCACCGGGGCCGGTGCCCCCGACGCGGCTGCGCCTCTGCTCCAGGCTCTATCAGAACGCCCGCAACTCGCCGCGGCGACAAATGCATTAATGCGCATCGGCCGGCGCCGCTGGAATTTGCGCCTACGCAATGATGTCGACATTCAGCTTCCGGAAGATCAGGCTGTCTCAGCGGTGGACAAGCTTTGGCGATTGCATAAAGCGGAAGGTATCCTTGACCAACCTCTCGAATATGTGGATCTACGTGATCCAGAGCGTGTTATCATGCGCCGCCGCGCCGCGTCGGATCAAGAGCAACAATTATGATTTTGCGCGTTGCCGTCTCGTATTGGCAGTCTGTTTGAACCGTATAATGAGGAGTGTCCAGATAACCTCATGGCTGATCAATTGCTGATGAAACGTCGCGCTAAAAAAGCGGCAAGACGACAAGGTGAGATAATTGCGGCGGTGGATATTGGCGGTGCCAAGACGGCGTGCGTCATTGCGGCACTTTCACCCTTGCCCGATGGCCGGCATGAGCCTGATGTGTTGGGTGTTGGCCAGTTTGGTGGATTGCGCGCCGAGCGATCGCAAAACGGGGCAACGGACCGCGAGCGCGCATTGCGGGCTGCTATTGATGCTGCCGAGCGCATGGCCGGCGAGCAGATCGACTCTGCTTATGTGACCCTGGGTGGGCGAAATGTCACTGCGCGGCGCATAGCGGTTGACCTTGATTTGCCAACCGGGACGGTAACAGAAGAAGATCTGATTGATTGCCGCAATGCGGGTATTAGCGCAGCGGACTCTGGCGGGCGTCTTCTCTTTGCCGATGACATGCGCATTCTTCTTGATGGGGTATCAATAAACGGCCCTTCCATCGGATTGCATGGTGACCGGCTGACAACGGAGCTTTTGGCGGTTAACGCCCGGGAGGCGGCGGTCGCAAATGCAGAAGACTTGATGTCCCGTTGCGCCTTGAAGGTTGATGGCTTTATTGCGGCACCATATGCGGCGGCTGAAGCGGTTCTTATTGAAGACGAAAAAGATCTGGGTGTGCTGGCGATCGATATGGGCGCGCGCACTACTCAGTTTGCGCATTATGATCGCGGTGTATTGGTTGCCTGTGGCGGCGTTAATGTCGGCGGCGAGCATGTCACCCGTGATATCGCGCAGATCTTTAGCACCTCACTGCCCGCCGCTGAGCGCATCAAAACACTGCACGGCACCGCGATTGCCGGCAGCGGCGATGAACATCGATTATTGGATTTTCCAAAACTTGATGACCCTGGTGAGCCATCGCGCCATAGCCGTGCGGATTTGGCAGCGGTGATCCAGCCCCGCCTTGAAGAAACCTTCGATCTGGTTTTCAACGCCGCGTGCAAAGCCTCGCCGGGGGCAGCCAGTGTGCGCCGGGTGGTGCTGACCGGTGGCGGTGGCCTTTTGCTGGGGGCGCTGGAAACGGCGGAAAAGGTCATGAAAGCAAAAGCCAGGCTTGGTCGCGCGTCTGATCTTGTTGGAGCGCCGGAAGCGGCTATGGCACCTCACTTCGCCGCAGCGCTTGGGGCAATTCGTTATGGTGCGCGTGTCCACGATAACAAAGGACGTCGCACGCCGCGTTTTATGGGGCTGGATGCGTGGCTCGCTACACAGCGCGGGGCGTCTCACAAGGGTGGGCGCTGGATTGGCGAGGTCGGCCATTGGCTGCGGACAAACTTTTAATTGTGCCTCTAATTGTGCCTCGCTCGTGTGGCGTTTTTGAAAGTGACATGGCTAAGCAACACCGGCTTTGAAGAAGCTGACACCTCATCATTGGGACAGATATTTATTGTGACTTCTGATTTGTCCCGATCGCCTGCTTCCGTGTTTGGTATCGGCCATTTGGCGGTGTGCCGAAGAATATTCACCAATTGATCCTTGATCGGTTGATTTCCGCAGCGAACAGCGATTCCCTACGGCCCTGTTAAGGATTTGGTAACCCTTCTGAACGAAGTTTTAACCAATCGTGACAATTTAAAATGGGCCCCCGCTGTGTGCAGATTGGCGCAGTAGGAACAAGGGCGAAAGCGGAGCAGTCGATGCCATTAAATTTGAGTGTGCCGGAAGTGACCGAATTAACACCGCGGATTTCTGTTTTTGGCGTTGGTGGTGCTGGCGGTAATGCCGTTAATAACATGATTGAAAGCTCCCTTGGGGGCGTTGAGTTTGTTGTTGCAAATACCGACGCGCAGGCGCTTGGCCTATCGAAGACGGCGACACGTATTCAGTTGGGCGAGGCGACAACGCAGGGCCTCGGCGCGGGATCATTGCCTGAAATCGGCGCAGCGGCCGCAGAAGAATCCCTAGAGCAGATCGTCGATCAGATCGGTGATTCACACATGCTGTTTATCACCGCTGGCATGGGTGGCGGCACTGGTACGGGTGCGGCACCCGTTATCGCCAAAGCCGCTAAAGAGCGAGACGTTCTTACCGTAGGCGTTGTGACCAAGCCGTTCCATTTTGAGGGCGCGCGCCGTATGAAAATCGCGCAGGCCGGGATCGAAGAGCTGCAAAAGCATGTCGATACCCTGCTTATCATTCCAAACCAAAATCTCTTCTCGATCGCAAATGAGCGTACAACGTTCCATGAAGCGTTTGCTCTTGCTGACCAGGTGCTGCATTCAGGCGTTCGTGGGATCACGGACCTTATGGTGATGCCAGGCCTGATCAATCTCGATTTCAACGATGTACGCACCGTAATGTCTGAAATGGGCAAGGCGATGATGGGGACCGGCGAGGCGGAAGGCGACAAGCGCGCGATTGAAGCGGCTGAAGCGGCGATCTCTAATCCGTTGCTCGATGAAGTCTCGATGAAGGGGGCAAAGGGCGTACTGATCAATATTACCGGCTCCATGGACATGACCCTGTTTGAGGTCGATGAGGCAGCAAATCGGATCCGTTCGGAAGTTGACCCTGAGGCGAATATTATCGTTGGATCGACCTTTAACCAGGATCTTGAAGGCCGCGTGCGGGTTTCGGTTGTCGCAACGGGAATTGAGTCTGCGAAACGTGAGGCGTCTGGCTTCCAGCCTCGACAGTCCGTATCGGTATCTATATCGCGCCCATGGCGGGAAACGGAGCAGGCACCTGCAGCAGAGCAACCAGATGTGCCAGTGCCACCACAACCTGCGCAACCTGCACAGCCTGAGCTGCCCGCTTCCGTTGGTGCGTCCTATCAGCAAGCGCCAGCACCGCACCAGCAATCTCTGCCAGAGGCAGCACCCGTTCCGGCGGCTGCGGTAAATCCAGTTGGTGATGTCCATGAACGAATTCGCCGTATGCTGACGGAGGGGCCGCGCGGTGATGACGCCGACAATCCATTCCGTTCCGACAGTGACCAAGGGCAGGCGGAGACCGGTAAGAGTGCCATTGGTGCCGCGCTCGACATGTTTAAGCCGCGCAGTGCCCGCCGCCGCGGCGAAACGGAGCAGGCCGTACCAGCGGGCGAGCCCGAGGTGCGCAAACAGCCGTCCGGTGATTTATTCCATGATGGTGAAGAAGGTGAATTGGAAATTCCGTCATTCCTTCGAAAGAAAAAGGTCGGTTAACGGCTTCATTTCTGCGATTGGCAGGACAAAAAATTGGCCGTCGCTCTTGGGCGACGGCTTTTTTCGTGGAACATATTGGCGATATGGCACCTTTGTCTCGATCCACGCACCAGCATACGCTCGCCGCTTCGGCGGTCTTTGAGGGCGTTGGCCTACACAGTGGCGCGCCGGCTCGTATGGCCGTGCATCCGGCCGAAGTGGGTAGTGGCATTTCGTTTGTGCGAGTTGACCTTCCGGGCATGCCGCGGATACTGGCGCGCGCCGACCGGGTAAATGAAACAAAACTCGGTACTGTTATCAGCGAAGGCAGCGCAAGTGTCCGCACGATCGAGCATGTCATGGCGGCGTTGGCGATTGTTGGTGTTGATAATGCCGTGATCGACCTTGATGGCCCTGAAGCACCAATCCTTGACGGGAGTGCGCTGGCGTTCGTTGAGCGGTTTGATAGTGTCGGTTTGCGCACGCAAGATTGCGCAAGATCGCCCCTTTTGCTCAGCGCAGCGGTCGAGGTGCGTGACGGCGATCGGTATATCCGCGCAACGCCGATTGCGGCGGATGAAGGGTCGCCGCGGGAGCTGCATGTGTCGATCGCCTTTGCCGATGCGGCGATC